>NZ_JBQQBZ010000017.1:0-133300 GCF_052245655.1 Streptomyces sp. 4N509B | reverse complement strand
CGCCACGTTGAAGTCCTGGCGGCTCCTGCGGAAGCTGCGATGCAGCACGCCCCGCATAACCAACCTGGTCAAAGCCGTCCTCGCACTTCACCTGAGGCCCGCAGCCTGAGGTTGGAAAAGGCTCACTGGCTGGCCGTCAACCTCAGCCAGGCGTACCGCGCCACCAAGACCTCGGGAACCTGCCTGGTCTTCTCCGACTGGCGCCAAGTCCCCATCACCACCGACGCCTTCCAGGCCGCGGGCTGGACCTGGCGCGGCATCGCGACCTGGCACAAGCCCGCCGCGCGCCCTCAGAAAGGCCGTATCAAGCAGGACTGCGAGTACATCGTCTGGGGCACCAAGGGGCCGGTCGACGCAACGACGAATCCTGTCTACCTCCCGGGGCTGTTCTCCGCCTCGCAGCCGCGGAAGGGCCGCACGCACATCACACAGAAGCCGCTGGAGGTGATGCGTCAGCTCGTTCGCCTGTGCCCGCCCGGCGGCACCGTCCTCGACTTCTGCGCCGGCTCCGGGTCCACCAGCGTCGCCGCCCTGCTAGAGGGCCGGGACTTCATCGGCATCGAGCTCAGCAGCCACTACACCGCCATCGCCCGCGAGCGCCTGGACGAGGCACTCCACGCAGCCACACGCCCGGAAGACCTCGGGCTGGCAGGGCCGTAGCGGTGCGCGCCGACGGGCGGGTGGTGCTGAGCTGCGCGGTCGTGGAGGAGCGAACGGGCACCGATGGCACCGGCTGGGGCTATCACGCATTCTTCGGCCGTACCAAACCCGGCTCCGTGGCGATCCTCGGGATCCACCGTGATCGATCCCGAGGGAGGCGCTGCTGGTGTCCGCTGAGGAACCCGAGTCCTGGATGCCTGACCCGGTCCGGGTCCCGGAGCAGGACCTGGATGATCTGGCCGCTCACGTCGCGATGCTTGCGGCGCGCGCCCAGTCACACGATCAGCTGCTGGAGCGTCTGACCAGCGATACCGCCGACAGTGTGACGGTCGAGGCGTCGCCGGGCTCGACGTTCGTCGTGGGGTTGGAAGGCGACGCCTACCAGCGTGAGGTGGCAGCCCTGGCGCAGTGGGTGGACGAGGTGCTGCTGCCGGTTTACGGGCGGGAGATCTCCACCCAGGCGCCGTGGTGCCCATGGTGGATCGAGCACCCGGAGGCCGTCGCGCGGCTGCACGGCCTGTGGCTGGCCTGGCACCAGCACATCGCGCCCGAGGCGGGCCCGTCCGGCCCGGCGGTGTGGCACCGCGACCACCTCGACCACGTCATCGCCCAGCTCCGGGCGCCCGGTGGCCCGTTCTCCGCCTGCACGACCAGCCCCAAACGCCTCGCCCACCGGCTGCTCGCCCCGCCGAGGTCTGCTGACGAGCCGCCGCCCAGCGGCCCCGGCCGGGCGGCAGCGTGAACCGGCCCCGGCGGGCGGCGGTCTTCGGGTTCGCGGCCGACCCCCGGGCCCTGGCCGACCTTCGGGCGGCGCCGCAGTGGATCCGGGAGCTGGCGCTGCTGCACCTGCAGGACCTCGTCCACGGCGAACAGCGCGGCGTGCGGCTCGGTATCCGTGCGGGCGTGGACCTCTCCGGCTGCCGCCGGCTGTACGTCGACCCGGACGCCACCTGGCGGATCGTCTACCAGGAGCGCCGCGCGCCGCCCGGGTCGGCCCGTGCCCGGGAGGTGTTCCTCCTCGCGGTCGGACAGCGTGAAGCCCACGCGGCGTACAACGCCGCAGCCCGCCGGCTGGGCCGCCTGCACGGAGCCGCCCCCAGCGAGCACCACCAGCCGGCCCTGGCCCGCCCGCACCTGATCACGCCCGCTGCCCCTGCCCATCTGCCGCCACGACCCGCACCCAGCTCGTCCCGCACCGCGCCCGGCCACTGACCGGACCGGCGCCCCACCCCATCGTCACCCGTAGCCAGGAAGGCTCGATGCCCACCTCACCCTTCGCTCCGTCACCGGACTACCGCCTGGTCGGCTACGAACCCGCCGACCGCGCGACGGCCTCGCACCTCGACGAGCTACAGCTGTCCGACGACTCCTTCACCCCGCTGGCCTGGCATCACGAGCGGGATGGAAGCGCGAGCTTTTGGATCTTCCACGACGGCGCGGCCATCTGGGATGTGCCCGGCACCGGCCAGCTGGTGGCGCTGTGCGTCGCGCGCGACCCGGGCAGTCGCCGCTGCTACGTGGAACGCTCCCGGGCGTCCCTCATGCCACTCGCGCAACGCTGGCTGATCAGCCGCGGCGCTCCCCCACAGGCACTGGCCGTGCGCCACCCGGAGCAGCTTCGGCGACCCGCCGACAGCCACACGGTGTGGTTGGAGAGGCAGCTGCGTGACTCCCACCACCGCTACCGGATCGAGCACGAGTACACCCACGAGCCGGCCTCGGCCGCCGAGGGCTACGTCGTGGAGGTCGTGCTGCGCGACCGGGACATCCACCACGCTCACCAGCCCTACCGCCTCATCGTGGAACAGACCCGTCCGGACGGCGCCAGCTACACCCTGCGGCAGGGCGCCTTCCCCGACCACGACGCCGCCATGACGTGGCTCGCGCGCTGGCACACCGACCGGACGCTGCCGCTCCCCAAGCCCACCGTCATGGGCACCCACCACGCCGCCATCGCGGCCCTGACGACACCGTCGGACCCCGCCCATGTCGAACCTCACCGCCCGGGTCACCGACCATCTCGCCCCTGACAGCGCGCCTGTGCGAGCCGTCTGCTTCCCCTGCCGGGAGACCTTCCCTATGCCCGATTCCGCTTGGACCTCCCTCACCGACGACCACCTCGCCCGCGCCGAGCAAGCCGTCGACGCTCTGGCGCCCCGCTGGACCATCCGGCTGCTCACCACCCTCATGCAGGGACCGCTGCGCTTCACGGACCTCGTCCGCGCCCACCCGGGTTTGGCCGTCACCAACGCCGGCCCCAAGCTGCAGCGCATGTGCGGCGATGGCCTCATCACCCGCACACGCCACGGCGACTCCGTCATCTACGCACTGGCCCTCCCCACACGCGTCATCGACCAGGCCCACACAGCGCTCGCCACGTGGGCCGCCGACCACCTCCCGGCCGCCGATCGCCCAAGCACGCACACCGAACGGGTCGAGCGTGCCGTGGCCGTCGTGCACCACCGGCACGCCCTGGCCACACTCAGGACCGTCGCCCAGCGCCAGCCAGCCCAGGTCAGCGAGATCCGCGCGCGGCTGGGTTATCCGCTGGCTCCGGTGTCGCTCACCTACCGCCTCACCCAACTTCAGGCTGACGGCCTCCTCGCACGCCACGGTTCCGGCCCGCACGCAGCGCTCACGCTCACCGAAGCCGCCGCCGCGCTGCCCGCCGTGCTGACCACGCTGGCCACCGTCAGCGCCGGACAGCGCACCCGCGTCGCACCGCCGACCCAGCGTGCCCATCCCCACCGCACCGCTACCGCACCTGCCGCAGACGGCGACCATCCGCTCGTCCCACCCCCGTACCGGCCCACCGAGTTGTTCTCCCACCCCGCCCCACCCCTCGTGCCCGCCACGCATCCGACCCTCCCCGCTACCCGCAACCGCGGATAGCAGTAAGCCCTCGCCCACCCGCGAGGGCCTCGAGACTCTCCGCTGGCGGACCCCCACGCCGCTCCCTCATCCCCGGTTCAAGGACTTCGTGATGTCCCTTCCCTCCTCATCCGCCTCCGGCGCCGCACACACTCAGCCGTCCACGCCGAACCCGGCGCCGCTCGGCGTGGGAAGGGCTCGGCCCGGCGAGCTGCGAGCGAAGGTCACCCATCTCCTGGCCGCCGATCTCACCCGGGTGTGGACCATCCGCGATCTCGTCAACCAGCTGGGCCACTCGGGCGGAGCGATCGGCAACGCCTGCCAGACACTGGTCTCCCGTGGCGAGGCAGAGCAGGTAGGCACCAAGCCACGCCGATACCGTGCGAACCCCGCCACCCTCACCGCCGCGCAACGCTCCACGCCTCGGCGCAGGGCACACGCCTCGTCTTCCGCTTCTCGCCCGACCACAACACCGGCTGCCTCCCCCTCGCGCGCAGGACCGCCGACATCGATCCGGCGCCCGGCCGCGCAGGTCTACCACCCCAGGGCGTTGGCGAACCTCTCGGATGTCGAGGCGCTGCGCAGGCTACGCGAGGCGAGCGTGCCAGTGTTGCTCTACGGGCCGCCGGGGACCGGGAAGATGTCGCTGGTCGAGGCGGCCTTCCCTGACCTGCTCACGGTGGCCGGCGACGGCGACACCACCGTCGGCGACCTCGTGGGCGAGTACACCCAGGACGCCGGTGGCGGCTACCGCTTCGTCTACTGGGTGGGTGCGCAGCCAGTCGGCGAAGGTCTCGGCGGTCCGGTCGGGGAGCACGTCCACGACCCGGCCGGTCTCGACGTCGACCAGGAGGGTGCCGTAGGTGACGCCCTTGCGGAAGGCGAACTCATCCACCCCCAGCACGCGCGGCGCGCGCTCGGGCACCGGCGGGGCTTGGAGGAGCCCCAGCAGCTGGGTCCGTCCGGCTGCCAGCCGTAACCCCCGGCACAGGCGTTCACCGGCCCGGCCGCCAAGCTCGATGGCGATGTGCCGCAGCCACCCGGTCAGCCGGGCACTGGAGCGGCGGAACGGCTCGGTCAGGCCGTCGACCTGCTCGACGAACGTCATCCGGGGGCACTTGTTGCGGTCGCAGAAGAACCGCCGCACCCGCAGCAGCACCCTCACCTGCCGTCCGGCCACCGGCCGTTCCGTCAGGCGACGCCGATACGTGCTGTGCTGCCGTCTCGCCCTCCAGCGGCAGTCCGGGCACCGGCCCGGCCGACTGGTGGACGTCACGCTCAGAGGTCGTTTTCTCCCGATGTTTCATCCTGGAATTTGTATTTGATCCTGAGGTATCGGATCTCGCCAGGAGATGGTGGCTTCGCCGGTGAGGCGGCGGGTCATCAGGTCGGTCATAGCGAGGTGGATCATGGCTTCGGAGCGGGCGGGCAGGGTCTCGTAGTCGCGGGCCAGGCGGCGGTGGAGCATCAGCCACCCGTAGGATCGCTCCACCGTCCAGCGCCGCGGTAACGGAGTGAACCCCCTGGCCGCGAGGCCGCGCTGGACGATCTCCATGTCGATGCCGCGTCTGGCGGCGTGCTCGACGAGGTGCTGGCGGTAGCCGCCGTCCACCCAGGCCTTCCGGATCGAGGGATGGTCGGTGGCGACCGTGTCGATCAGGTGGGTGCCGGCCACGGAGTCCTGCACGCTCGCGGCCGTGACCAGGACCGCGAGGAGTAAGCCGAGCGTGTCGGTCACGATGCTCCGCTTGCGGCCCACGATCCTCTTCGCCGCGTCGATCCCCTGTCCGGCGGCGGGGACGCTCGTGGAGGTCTTGACGCTCTGCGCGTCGATGACACACGCCGACGGGTCTGCACGCTTGCCCTCCTGGCGCCGCAGCAGGCTGCGTAACAGGCCGGTGAGCTGGGTGAACACGCCCTCCTTCTGCCACTTCGCGAAGTACCCGTACACGGTCTGGTGGGGTGGGAAGTCGTTCGGCAGGTAGCGCCACTGCACGCCGGTGCGATCGACGTACAGGATCGCGTTCATGATCTCGCGCAGGTCGTGCTCGGGCGGGCGGCCGATGTCCAGGGCGCCCCGTCGCCGCTTGGCCCGCCAGGCCGACAGAACCGGCTCGATCAACTCCCAGCGGGTATCTGACAAATCACTCGGATAGGGGCGTCGCTCAGCCATGACCTGGGCATACCGCCCACAGCTTGGACGCGTCCAGGCGCGAGACACTCCTGGCGGGAGCAGCGGCCCACGACGGGCGTCTTGGGATGAGACAGGAGCACGGCACACCCCACCCCAGCCGCCACCCCATACGGCACAAGCGTCACCTCCATTCCGCCAGACCCATCGACAAGACGATCCCACCCCGAGGGATCCAGGAGAAATCTCCACTTCAAGGGAGAAAACGACCTCTCAGGAACCGTCTCACATGGTCCGGATGGTGCGGTCTGGGGTGTCAGGCGCGGTCGTGGTCCGCTGCACGGTGGCAGGTGTGTCCTTGGTGGCTCGGGAGCAGCCCTCCAGCCACTTGGCGAGGTTGGCGGTCGAGCGGCATGTCGACGGGCCGGTCGGTATCGGTGAGGACGCGCTGGCGGACGCTGCCGGCACGGAACGATGGTCCTGCCTGTCGGCCCGATGTCCGGAAGTCGACTTTCACCTGTTTGGGTTCTGGGCATCATGGCGTCGGGGCCGGGGGAAGGGCGCGGAAATGGTGCGTAAGCCAAGGGGGTGGGATGGAACTCGTCGCGCACGAGTATGCCGATCTTGGACCACTGCGTACTCGGAGAACCATCCATGCCACCCACAGTGAGCCACCCGACCGCGTTGAAGAGGTGGTCTTGGCCGTGATCCGCACCGCTACGGGCGCGTGCGGCTCAGTGGTCGATGTCGGATGCGGCACCGGCGCACTGCTGCGCCGCTGCGCCGAATCCGGGCATGTCGGGCGGTTGATCGGGCTGGACACCTCAGCTGCCTCTACTCGCGCCACCAGCGGCAGACGAGTGGTAGCGCTCCAGGGCGACGCCTGTGCCCTGCCCCTCCGATCGCAGTCCGTTGACTGTCTGCTGGCACGTCATATGCTGTACCACGTTAGTGATGTGAACCGCGCACTGCAGGAGGCCCGCAGAGTCCTGCGACCGGGCGCCACGCTGGTGGTGGTGCTCAATATGCACGACACCACACCTCGCCTGGCCCAGATGCTCAGCTCGTGCGTCCGCCGCGACGGGTTGCCGCTGCCCGCTCAGCCAGGCGTTGACGCCGATACCATCCAGCCGCTCCTGGCTGCGGTGTTTCCGCAGGTGACGAAGACCACCTACCGGGGGCATCTCGTATTTCATGAACCATCGCCGCTGGCAGCACTCGCAGAATCGTTGCTCGTCTTCTACGGCGTTCTCCGGGGCACCGACCAGCACCGACGGGTGGCCGCGCTGGTGCACGCGGCGGCCGAGGAGTGGTTCGAGGCGAACGAGGGCCCCTGGAAGGACATCAAGGGGTGGACAGTATTTGCAGCGACGGCCACGTGAGGCCCGAGACATGGGACATCGCTGACAATGCCAGCGACCGCCAGAGGAAGAAGGAAAGGAAATATCCAGATCGCTACTCTCGCCATCGTATGGCTAGCGGCCGTGGCCATCGCCGCGACGCTCAGCGCTCTCAACTCACCTCCACCGTGGGTGCTCGGTGTGGGGACGGCCGTAGGTGCGGTTGGCTCCGCGCTGAGTGTGCGAGTGAACGCCCTGCTCGAGCAGGCCCGCGACCTGCCTCCCACCGGGACGGCCAGTTTCACTATCCGTCAGCTACCCCCAGTGGTCGCGCACTTCACCGGGCGTGAGGCCCTGCTACGAGAGGTGCGAGAACTTGCCCTGCTCCGGCCCTTGTGGCCATGGCTTGTGACACGGAAACACGACCGAAGCCGGGCTACCAAGACCAACGTCTTGACGCTCTGGGGTCGCGGGGGGGTTGGTAAGACGGCACTCGCCATCCAACTTGGTCATAGTCTGGCGCCGTTATTCCCCGACGGTCAGATCTATGTGGACCTGCGCGGTGCCCCCGGCTCCGTGCCGCGGTCCCCGGCAGACGTCCTCGCAATGATGCTGCGCGATCTCGGCACGGACGCAGCCTCGATTCCCGAAGGACTCGACGACCAGGCACGGATGTTCCGTTCCCGCACTTCGGGGCTACGGCTTCTAATCATCCTCGACAACGCCCAGAGCGAGGACCAGGTGCGGTACCTGCTTCCTGGTACCGCCACCACGATGACCATCGTGACAAGCCGCTCCCAGCTCCCCGGCCTTGATGGGAGCGTCCCACTGGAGGTCAGAGTACTGGAACACGACCAAGCAATCGCCCTCTTGGGCAAGCTTGCAGGGGAGAGACGGGTGGAGACCGACGCCGAAGCCGCCGTCGAGATCGTGCGCTCATGCGGTCTACTGCCGCTCGCCGTAAGGATCGCGGGAGCTCGCCTGGCGGCACGGCCTGGCTGGTCCCTGGCTCATTTCGCCCGCCGGCTTGCCGACCAGAACCAGCGGCTGGGTGAGCTACAGGCCGGTAGTCTCGACGTCCGGGCAAGCATCAGTCTCGGCGTCGATGCCCAAACGCCCACCGTTCGCCGTGCGTTGCTGCTGCTCGCGCTGTGCGACGCCCCCTCGTTCTCGACCCGCCCGTTGCAGGCGGCGCTCAACACCACGGCCCAGAACGCCGAGCAGACGATGGAGGAACTGACTGAGGCCCAGCTTCTGGAGGCGATGGGCCACGACGTGTTCGGTGAGGCACGGTACCGATTTCACGATCTTGTGCGGGACTACGCGGCCGAGCGACTCGTCACCGAGGTGCCGGAACACGACCGCCGTGCAGCATTAGACCGGATCGTAGGATTCTGCCTCCACCAAGCAGGCCAAATCGAGCGACTGCTGCTTCCTGGGTCCCATCGGCCGCCAAGGCGTACTGCGCTTTGGGTACCTCCGGGCGCTGACGATGAGGAAGCAGCCGCAGAAGACGTGTTGGCGCGATTCGCCACGGAGTATGAATTCCACATGTGTGTCGTCCGGGAGGCACTGGCCGTGGGCGCGACCGTCCCGGCTGCGGAACTGGCCAGCAAGGTCGTCACCTATCAGGATTCCCGGGCTTTGTGGAATGAGTGGGAGAATCTGCAGGTGCCAGTTCTCGAGGCATGCCGGCGGGACGGGGACGAGATGAGCGAAGCCGTGACGCTTGCCGACCTTGCTCTCCTCCGTAGGCTCCAGGGACGGCTGGAGCAGGCAGAGCGCGACGGCCGTCGCGCTCTGGTCATCTTCTCCCAGGCCGGAGAGCATGCTGCCACGGCAAGCTGCCTATCCGACCTCGGATGGTTGCACCGGGTGCGGGGGGAGCACGAGCAGGCCCGTACTCATCTTCGGCAGGCATTGGCTGTTGCCGACGAGTACGAGGTGCCGCGCACCCGGGGCTGGTCGCTACAGATGCTCGCGGACCTCGAAATCGACGGCGAAAATCCACGGGCCGCCCTGGAGCTACTGGAACTCTCCCGAGAGACCCTTGAGGCGATAGGGGACCATCGTGGTCTAGCTTGGACGTTCCGTATTATGGGTGACGCCTACCGAGAGCAGGGAGACGATGACCGCGCGCTGCGCCAGTACATGATGTCCTCGAACCTCATGGAGAAGTTCGGCGACCGTCGAGGAATGGCCCGCAACCTCGGTGCTATCGGGGCATTACACCAGCGAATGAGTCGCCCCGAACAGGCACTGGAATGTTACAGCGAAAGCCTGGATATTTTCCGAGACCTCGGCGACCGACAGTGGCAGGTGCGTATTCTCAAGACGCTCGTAGAGCTTCATGAGAAGGCCGGGCAAACGGAGTTGGCCGAGGCTCGGTGGGCGGAGGTCGAAGTGCTGATAAGGAGCCTTAACGGGGCCACACAGGGATCGCTGCCGGCACGGCGGCTGTGACATCCGGCCACGGTGTGGGCTTCCCCGGCGGGCAGGAAGGGTATCCAAGCGGCGAGGTGGGATTCGGTGGCGGTTGAGATCGGCCGTCTCACATTCCCTGACGACAGGTCAGTGTTCACAGCCCGCGCCGTCTTCGTCAGGTGCGAGGGCCGTGCTCGTCGATCAGCCGGCATACGAAAGCTTCTCGGGCCAGCTCCACCTCCCTGCCTGCGCTCAATCCTCGGAGAACGTCAGCAGCGGCACGTTGTAGAGGTCAGCGCGCCGGGGACGGAGAAGATCGGGCTGGACAACCTCTACAACGACGAGCTCGTTGATGAACTGGCCCACATTCTCCAACAGATGGCTGGTGCGCCCGTGGGCGTTGTCGCCCTTCAGGCCCGCACTGAGGTGGACCCGGCTCCCGCCGGGGCCAGCAAGAGAGAAACGTAGCCTGAGTGCGAGCCCCGGAGGTTGGCGCCGGGCCGTGGGTGCTGGGTGGGGAAGGGGGGTCGGGTGGAGCCGCTGAGGGCCGGGGATCCGGAGAAGGTGGGTGGGTTCGTGCTGCGGGGCCGGCTGGGTGCCGGCGGGATGGGCGAGGTGTTCTGGGGCCGGTCGCCGGGTGGGCGGGCGGTGGCGGTGAAGGTGGTGCATCCGCATCTGGCGCGGCAGGGGGAGTTCCGGCGGCGGTTCGCGCGGGAGGTGGCGGCGGCGCGGGTGGTGGGCGGGGCGTTCACGGCTCCGGTGATGGCTGCCGGTCCGGAGGATGACCGGCCGTGGATCGCGACCGTCTACATTCCGGGTCCTGATCTGGCGGAAGCGGTCGGTGTGGCGGGGCCGTTGCCAGAAGGCGCTGTGTGGCGGCTGGCGGCGGGGCTGGTGGAGGCACTGCAGGCCATTCACGCGGTGGGGGTGCTGCACCGGGATCTGAAGCCGTCGAACGTGCTGGTGGCCGCCGACGGGCCGCGGGTGATCGATTTCGGGATCGCGCGGACGCTGGAGGACACCGCGCTGACAGCGACCGGCCTGGTGGTGGGGACGGCGGGCTTCATGGCGCCCGAGCAGGCCGAGGGCGGCGAGGTCGGCCCGGCCGGCGACGTGTTCGCACTGGGGGCGGTGATCGCCTTCGCCGCCACGGGGGCAGGCCCCTTCGGGGACGGCCCGCCGCTGGCGGTTCTCCACCGGGTGGTCCACGGGCACCCCCGGCTGGACGGGCTCACGGGGCCGCTGCGCGAGCTGGTCGACGCGTGCCTGGCGAAGGATCCCCGTGACCGGCCCGCGCTCGCGACGTTGCTGGAGCGGATCGGCGCGCACTGGGAGCCGACAGACGACGTCCCCGGCGGCTCGCCCTGGCCGGATGCCGTCACCACCCTCATTCAGCGGCGTGCCACACCCCCGACCGCCCCCTACACCGAATCCGCCGAGGCCACGGCGCCGCCGGACGGCGGACCGGACGCGGCGCGTCGGGCCGTCGGCATCGACTTCGGCACGACGAACTCGGCCGTCGCCGTCCTGGAAGGCGACGAGGTCTCGCTGATCCCCAACACCCAGGGCGCCCATACCACTCCCAGCCTGGTGGCCCTCACCGCCGAGGGGGACGTCCTCGTCGGCACGGCCGCCGAGCGGCAGGCCCTCACCCACCCCGGCTCCACCGCGCGCGCCGCGAAGCTGAAGCTGGGCACGGACTGGAGCATCACGCGGGGCGATGTCCGGCTGACCGCCGAGGACGTCGCCGGGCTGGTCCTCGCCCGCCTGCGCCAGGACGCCGAGGCCTACCTCGGCTGCCCGGTCACCAACGTGGTGCTGGCGGTGCCCGCTGGTTTCCGTCGCGACCAGCGGGCCTCGCTGGTCCTGGCCGCTGAACGGGCCGGGCTCAACGTCCTGCGGCTGATCAACGAGCCCTCCGCCGCGGCGATGGCCTACGCGCACCGGCACTGGGACGACTGCACCATCCTGATCCTCGATCTCGGCGCGGGCACCCTCGACGTCTCCCTCATCGAACTCGGCGACGGCGTCGTGGAGGTCAAGGCCACCGCGTGCGAGGGCCGGCTCGGCGGCGACGACTGGGACCAGCGGATCGTCGAGCACCTGACCGACCACGTACGGCGCCGGCACGGCGTGGACCTCAGCGGCGACGTCGCCGCGACCCAGCGGCTGCGCGAAGCGGCCGAGACGGCGAAGATCGAACTGTCGGCGGCGCGCACCACGACCCTCCGGCTGCCCTACCTCGCCACCGGACCAGACGGCCCCGTCCACCTCGAAGAGGAACTGACCCGCGAGGAGTTCGAGACCCTCACCCGGGACCTGCTGGAACGCTGCCGGACCCCCGTCGAACGTGTCCTCGCCGACGCCGAGCACACGCTCGCCGACATCGACCGGGTCGTCCTGACGGGCGGCGCCGCCCGGATGCCCGCGGTGGGCGACCTGATCCGCCGGCTCACGGACGGCCGTGAGCCCAACCGGGGCCTGAGCCCGGAGGCCGTCGCCCATGGCGCGACGCTCCAGGCAGGCGTCCTGACCGGCGTGGTGAAGGACGTCCTGCTCCTCGATGTCGCCTCCCTCTCGATCGGCATCGAAACGCACGACGGGACCACGACGAAGCTGCTCCCGCGGAACGAGACCATCCCCACGAAGCGCTCCGAGGTCTTCACCACGCACACGGACGACCAACCCATGGTGGTCGTCCACGTCGTGGAGGGCGAGCGAGAGCACGCCGCGCGCAACCGGACCCTCGCGGTCCTCGAACTCGCCCTGCCCCCCGCACCCCGAGGCGTGCCCCGGATTGAGGTGACGGCCAACTGGGACGCCATTGATCTGCTCCACCTCACGGTCAGGGACCTGGCCACGGGCAACGAGACAACCGCCACCGTCCACCACGTGACGATGGAACGGGCGACCGCGCTCCGCCGCTCCTCCCGCTGGGCCAGCCTGCGCGATCTCGCCCCTGTGCCTCACCCGGCCTTCTAGCCGCATGGCTGGAGCCCCACCTCGACTGGTGCGCCGAACACCGTTGGGTCGTCGAGTTGCACGACGAGCTGGGCGACCTGATGCGGGCCGTGCGCGGCATCACCCGCGTCCGCCCCGGACGGCGGCCCGTGCCCGTGCCGTGCCCCCGCTGCGACGCGTTGGCGCTCGTCGAGACCGACTGGCAGCTGTACCGGGAGTGCAGCGAGTGCGAGGCGCTGTACACCGCAGACGAACTCGCGCTCGCCGCCGCCGGATGGCTCGCCAGGGAAGCGGCGTGACGCGGACGTGACGCTGATCTAGGTGCGGCGCCGTTGCAGTGGGGCGGCGTCATCCGAACGGCCCAACACGCAGCGCCAGAACACGATGGATGGCGGAGTCTGGGGAGGCATGACGAAGAAGGACAACGAACTCCGTGAAAAAGAGCCTGTTCACGCATCGCCGATCTAGAATTCCGCATCCGTCAGGCAGAAGGGTCTCTATATCGCAGATGCGCCGCAAGGGCGGTGGCAGATGCTGCGCGTATGGAGCTGAAAAAGGCCCGGAGGTGCCTTGACAAGGAACCTCGATGCTCTCCCATTCCCGGAGTGGTGGATCAGTCATTGGCCGAAGCAGACACCCACATCGATACGGCTAGCGCTCTAGTTCTGCACATCACACCAAAGAAGGAACTCGCGGGGTTGATGCCGAGCGTTGCGGAGTTGGTAAAAGCATATCTGCCCACCGATGATGAGCGCAGGAGAAAGGTCGAGATCATCGCATGGGAGGTCTGCAGAGATCCTAATAAGGCCAAGTTTTCACGCAAGCAGCGCGCAACTATCGCCGATGCCGTAGTAGCCGCCTATCGGGTATTGGAGGACCGGAGGATCCGCACCTCCAACTTTGTTCAGAGTCTGTTGCACTGGGCAGTGGGTCTCACCTTTGCGGCGGCGTTGATCGCGGCTTTCGGAATTGTGGCGAAAGACTTGGCCCCACTGTGTTTTAGTCCCGATGACACACACGATGTCTGTCCCACGAAGAACACTGAACGCACTGAACGCACTGAACGCACTGAAGGCACTGAACCAAATGAAGGCACTGAACCCACTCAAAAATTTAGCAACTTCATTGACCTGACATCGCCGTGGGACTACGCGATCGTCGAGGCTCTTGGAACGTTGGGCGCCGCTGTCACCGCGGTGGCAGCTTTTCGCCGACTCGATGGCTCGCCCACTCCCTACCACGTGCCATCTACGCTCGCAATCCTGAAGCTTCCCTTCGGTGCGCTGGCTGCCGTGCTCGGACTCCTATTGATCAAGGGAGAAATCTTCCCTGGGCTATCTGATCTTGACTCTTCGGCTCAAATTCTTGCCTGGGCGGTCATTTTTGGGGCTGCTCAGCAACTGTTCACCCATCTTGTCGACCACCACGGCAAGGCGCTAATGAGCTCAATCAGCGGCCCGTACACCATGTTTCCTGGTCGCTCAGGCCGTCTCGACGATCCGAGCGAGCAGGTATAGCCGCCATGCAGGTCGCAGAGCACGCCTGAGGAGTTAGCTCGCTGCGACGGGGCAGCTAGCGCGAAGCGGCAGCGTGACGTCAAGCGGTCACGGTACGGGCAGCGCCACCGGGTTCGACTGTCCCTCCCACGCCACGCGCAGGCCTGTTGGCATCTCCTGGCCCATGCCGGGAGCGATGGAGCATTCCCATGCCTCTCCGCTGGCCAGGTCTCCGATGGGCCCTACTTCAACGGGCGTGACCGATGACGGCGGCTCGACCAGTTCCACGCTCCGCGTGGTCAACTCACCCCGGTTCCGCAGGCGATACCGGGAGTCCCCGTGATACTCGATGCCGACGTCTACCTTCGCGGCAGTTGCCGCGCGCTGGTCGGCCAGCGCCTCCTCGGCCGCGCGCCGACCGCTCGGACGTCTCCGCGGACCGCTCCGAGGACGCCGCCGACCGCTCCGCCGCCTCGTTCGCGCGGTCGGCCGCCCGCTTCCCCGACGGTATCCGCCGTGAGGGTGATGCGACAGTCGGCCAGGTTGGTCTTCCGGTCGTAGCGGATCTCCAGCCTGAGGGCTTCGAAGAGACGGCCGGAGAGGTCGTCCGGCATCTCGTTCAGATCCATTGAGCCTTTTCCAACCTCAGCTTGAGACTGCCAGGTGGAGGGTGAGGATGGCCCAGGATGGCCGACCTGCCGGTGTGAAGGATCGATCCCGCGCCGTTCCTCGGCTGGCTGGGCGCGATCGTGATCGACGAGGATGACGTGGCGAAGGCTCACGTTGTCCAGTACCACGTGGTCATGGCGGCGATGGTCGGGGTGGTGTGGCTGCCCCTGCCGCTCTCCCTGTCGGGATTGGGACTGGGACTGGGACTGGCGGCAGGGCTGGCCGTCTCAGCGGCTACGCGCACGCGTTTTTCGACCGGCGATGGCAGACATTCACGCACAGGAGGGCTCGGTACTGGTCGATGAGGTTCTGCCGGACCGCTGGGGGCGCCATCACAGTATCGGGGAGCTTCCTGTGAGACGGGGTTGCGGGCGATACGCACGAGCACCCGAACCCCCTGGAGCGTTCCTCCGGCCCGCGCGAGTCGCCTGGCGCACCGGGAGCGACAGCCGGGGCGTCTCTGTGTGGCCGCTCAGTGGCCGCTCGGCGGCGACGTCTCCGGGGGCGGGATCCGGTCCAGGTAGGTCACGGTCAGGAACCTGATCTGGCGCGCGCTCACCGACACCAGTTGGTGACCGGTGAGGGGCCGGGCGGGAGCTCCGGCGTGCGGCCGGTACTCCAGCGGTGGCGCCAGCGCGAGCTCGCGGTCGCCGGTCTCCTCGGCCTGGTGGGCGAAGTGCTTGAGCACTCCGGCGAGATACGAGCCGTCGACGAGTTCGCAGCCGACGTACGTGCACGCCGCTCCGGCCTGTTCCGGGTAGCGGCCGAAGAGCAGCCACCACGACGACTCGACCGACAGTGGCCCCGGACCACGCGGCAGCAGCCGGGCGGCGGCCAGCGCCGCTCCGGCGGCGAGAACCAGGAGCGCGCAGCACCACAGTGTCAGGCGCGCGTAGTCCTCGCGCACGTAGCCAAGCCCCTCCCGCACCAGGCGGCCGGTGTCCGGCGTGACGTCCGGCGCGGCGGTGCGGGCCACCGCGAAGGCCGCGAGCGCCATTGCGTCGAAGGCGAGGCTGGCCAGCACCACGCGGGTGGTTTCGCGGAAGGCGGACGAGGTGCGTTCCGGCACCCGCAGGTCCCGGGTCGCCGCGTAGACGAACCCCGGGACCAGGCAGACGACCAGGAGAACCAGGCCGAGGAGGGTGCTGGGCATGGCGCGACTCAGCTCTCCCCGAGGTCCGCCCGGTGCTCACCCTGTCGCCCGCCGTCGGCCCCGGCCTCGGGCCCTGGGCCGGGCGGGGCCTGGGGGATGTCCGAGACGGGGGTGGGCAGTCCGACCCCCGGGACCACGGCCTGGCCGCCGTGCCTGGGGCCACCCAGCAGCTCCTGGCGCGGGTTGGTCAGCGGTCGCCGTCCGCGCGGCCGCGACTGAGCCGCCGCGTCCGTCCCCGTGCCTCCGGCGCCGCTGGCGCTGTCGGTGCTGCGGGGGCCTTCTGTGCTGCCGGCGCCTTGGGGGTCGCTGGTGCCGGCGTCAGCGTCGTCGCCTGTCATCGGTGCCTCCGGTCCTCCGGTGCCTCGTACGGTACGTGGGCGCGACGGCGCGCCCGGGGCCGCCCTCACGGGCCGCTGTGGACGAACGGGATCCAGACCGCCACCTCCCCGTCCGACCGGGCGCGCAGGGCCCGCACCGCGTCGTGGAGCGCGAGCGCGGACTCCTCGGCTGCCAACACCCCGTTGGCCGCGAGTGAGCCGTAGAGGTGGTCGGCGACGAAGCCGGCGTAGCGGCCGAGCACCGGCCACATCGTGGCCACCACGTGCCGGTAGCCGGAGAACTGGAGCGCGGTGGAGATGTGGACCGCCTCGTCGGGCAGCACCCAGCCACTGAGCGCAGTCGAACAGCTCGCCAGGAAGGCGAACTCCGCGTGGCCCAGGCGCAGCCCGGCCTGGTCGGCGACCGTCAACACCCCGTCGTGCAGGAGGAGACCGCTGCGCGAGGGGTTGAGTGGGTCCATGTCGCCGTGGCAGGAGAAGTGCACCCAGCTGTGCTCGTGCTGGGCCCGGCGCACCGCGTCCCGCGTGGCCTCGGGCCCGGCGACGACCGTCGTCCGGTCGGGGAAGACGGCGGTCACGGATGCGATGTCCTCCTCGGCGTCGGGCAATGGGGCACTCCCCGGCGTCTGAGGCATCGCCACGACCAGCATGCGGCGCTTGTCGGGCGCGACGCCGGACGTTCGCCCCCGAGCCTGGACCAGGGTGCGGAGCGTCGGCACGTGCGAGGAGACGACGCGGTCGAGGACACACTCCCCCGCCCGCGCCTCCGCCAGGTAACGACCGGCGGCGTGGAACGGCAGAAACGTCAACGGCCCTGTGGGACACCACCACACCCGCGGCCAGGCGTCCCCGGCGGCCGGCTCGGCGGTGTGGCCGAGCGCGTCGAGAACGGGCGCGGCCACCGCGTCCCAGAGCCAGTCGAGGGACTCCCGCACCATCCGGGTGACCATGTCGAGCTGCCCCTCCCCGTCCCCGAGGGCGTGCAGCACGTCCAGGTACTGGAACGACTCCAGGGCGGCCATCCACGTGGACACCTGGTCGTGGGCCAGCCGTGGCCTGAGCCCGGGCAGCGGGATGACGCGCAGCCCGTCAGCGGTCAGCGCCAGGGCGTCGCTGCGGCGTTCGGCGATGTTGACGAGGACGACCGTGCCACCCTCGGCGGCTGCGCGCAGCTGGGCGAAGTCCGGCGGGCGCAGGAAGTCCTCGCATCCGGGGACGTCGCGTCGCACGTGCTCGCACAGCTCCTCCCACTCCCGGGCCAGGGCCACGCGCGTGTCTGACGCGCCGGCACGGTCCACGGAGGCGAGGTGCGCCGGGTCCGGGTCTCCCAGGGCGTCCAGGGCTTGGAGACGGTCGCGCACGCGTTCCAGGCGCTGGGCGACGTCGGGCGAGTGCCGGCGCACGGCCGCCAGGTCGAGATCGGTCTGGAGGGACTGGCTCCACAGCACGGCTCTGCCGTGCTCCAGCAGTTCCACTGCGCGCTCGGGACGGCCGGCGTCGAGGGCCGCTGCGGCGGCCTCCTGCGGCAGGGCACCGATCCAGGCCAGGAAGTGCTCGCGGTCCCTGCGGTCAAGCCCGTGCCAGGCGATCAGCGGGACGAACTCCACCGCCCGCTCGTAGGCGGCCAGGGCGGCGGCCGGCTCCGTGGCCTGCTCCGCCAGCGTGCGCAGCGCCGTCATGCGTGACCGGGGTTGGGCCGTCGCCGAGTCGGCGACCTCCCGCAGCGCCGTGGTTGCCGCGGCGAGGTCGGCCGCCGTCTCCTCGCCGGGGCGCAACTCCCGTCTTCTCAACAGCAATCGGCCCCGCAGCATCTGGAGCACGGCGCGCTCGGCGCGCCCCGGAGGGCACTCGTCGAGGGCGTCGGCGGCGTGGTCGAGCGCCGCCTGGAGGTCACCCAGGCCCGAGGTCGTGTCGAACCGGTCCGCCAAGGCGCCCGCCAGGCCGGTCAGCAGGCCGGGCCGCAGCCGATGACCGGGGGGCACCGTGTCAACTGCCTCGCGCAGCAGGCCGATGGCGGCGTCGACGTCCCCCGCGGCCTCGGCGACCTCGGCGGCCCCTACGGCCCCTACGGCCTCGGCGTCGGACGCTGCCCGCCGCTCGCGGAAACGGTCGATGTGGGCCATCGCGAGGTTCGCCAGGTAGGTGGGACGCAGCGTGTGGCCGGCCGGCACCGCGCGGACGGCGGCCTGGCCCGCCTCGATCGCCTCGTCCAGGTCGCCCGGGTCACCCGGGTCGCCCAGGGCGCCGGAGCGGCCGAAACGCAACCGGAGGGCGACGCCGGTCAGGTTCAGCGGCCCGTGCTGGTCGTGCGTCGGCGCGGCCTGGACGGCGGCCCGGCTCAGCGTCACGGCCTCCTCGATGTCGGTCATCGCACCACGGTGTTGGAAGCGGACGAGCAGCACGCTGGCGAACCCGCTGAGGGTGAAGTGGCTGGCGTCCTGTGCCCTGCCGGCCTCGCGGTACGCATCGACGGCGGCGTCGAGATCGGCGACGTCCCCGAACATCCCGCCCTTGGCTCGGAACACGTCACCCAGCAGGGAGTGCGCCTGGCCGCGCTGCGGCGACTCGGCGGGCAGGAGGGCGAGGGCCTCGCCGATCGCCTCCACGGCCCGGTCGGCGTCGTCGCGCGAGCCGGTGGTCTCCGAGCGGAGCACCAGCGCGTGACTGAGGAAGAGGAGGTCAGAGGCCGACTCCAGCCCACCACGCCGCGCCTCCGCGACGGCTCGGTCGAGGTCACGCCGGTCGGAGGTCAGGCGGAACCTGTCGCACAGGGCGTGCACCAGCGTCGGCCTGATGGCGGACGCCCAGTCCACGGCCGGGCTCGCGTCGGCGTGGCGAACGACCTCGTCAGCGGCGCCGACCACCGCGTCCAGCTCGTCGACGTTCCCCGCGTGCTGGAAGGACGCGTAGTGCACCTGCCCCTTCCTGACCAGGAGCCGAAGGCGTGCCGCCGCCTCCGGCTCGGACGCCAGGCACTCGCGCACCACCCGAGCCGCCTCGGCCAGGTGCCGGCCGCCGCCGTCCCCGTCCACTAAGGAAAGGTCGTGGAGGGCGGCCGCGAGCCGCTGACCGACATCCGCCCGCAGCTCCGTGAACCCCGGCGTAGTCAACGGCGTGGCGTAGCAGGCGCGGAAGGCACGCACGCACTCCTCAAGATCCTGCCGACGGCCGTGCCTGAGGTGCAGTGTGTGGCAGGCGTTGCCGAGCATGAGGCTCGTCTGCGCCGCCTCCAGGCTGCCCTCGGGGTGGACGGCCCGCACGCGCGCCAGGAGGACCGCCGCCTCCCGGTGCTCGCCGGCGGCGAGCAGGGCGGCGCCGAGGTTGTGCGCGGGGCCGAGCCACTCGGGGTCCTCGGGGCCGAGGCGGTCGAACACCTCGTGGGCTCCTCGCAGCTCGACCACGGCCGCCGTCAGGTCCTCCGCCCGGCCGTGGAGCTGGTGGCGCAGCAGCAGGGCGCGGCCCAGGTAGCCCCGCAGCATGGCCACCGTCTCCGGATAGTCGTCGAGCGCGTGCCGCTGCCGCATCGCGTCACTCAGCAGGGCGACGGACAGGTCCAGGTCCTCGGGGCGGCCGAGACGTTCGTAGAGAGCGGTCAGCTGCTGGGCGCCCAGGCCCTGGTACACCACGCTGTCGACGTCCGCGCCGGCGTCGCGGGCCAGCTTCTCTGCCTGACCGAGGACCGTGACGGCCCATTCGATGGCGCCGGGGTCGCCACTGCGGGCGGCGTCGCGGGCGAACGCCCCGGCCGAGGGCGGATCCAACCGCGAGGCGGTGGCGCGGGCCGCGTACAGCTGCTCCATGACGGGAGGCATCGGTGTCTCGGGCGCCAGGTCCCGCGCCGCGAAGAACAACTCGGCGGCGGCACGGACCGCCTCCTCGTACGCCTGCCGCTCGGCGACCTCCTGGCTCCGGTACCAGTAGAACCAGGCCAGCACGGTGAGCGCGTCGGGGTCGGCGGGGGCGGCAAAGAACGCCAGGGCCGCCCGCAGGTCCTCAGCCTCCGCCGCCGCCCGCGGGCCCACCACCGCGTCACGCCCGCCCGCCTCATACCGGGCCACCCGGCGCCGTAACGCGCTGAGTCGACGCTGATCATGCATTCGGCACCCCGTACCCCCTGCGCCCCGGCCCCTCTCTCCGACACTAACAGGCTGTACCACCGAAGTAACGGTTGGCTGCCTGGGCAGGCGGCGCTCGGCGGAGCGCCCGGCGCACACATCCCCTGTCCCGTGCCGCATCCACCAACGACCCGGCGGGCATTGAGCCCTTTTCCAACCTGCGGACGAGCTAGGGCCAATCAGCTCGGCAGGGGTCGCACGGTGGGCAGGAGCGTGGCGGCCAGGACCTCGGCGACATCGTCCGCACGCAGTCGGCCGGCCTGGACGTCGGCTGCGGCGGCGTGGACGAGGTGGTAGTAGACGCTCACCAGCCACTCGGCGGGCAGGTCGGCCCGGATCGCGCCCTGCTCCTGCCCGCGTTCCAGCAGGCCGCGCAGCGGGGTCAGGACGCGGTGGTGGCGGTCGCGCAGTTGCTCGGGCGTGAGGGTCGCGGACACGGCGGTGAACAGCCCCAGGTGGCGATCGAGGATCCGCCAGGAGGTGCGGGCCAGGGCCACCAGGGCCTCGTCGGCCGGCAGCGCCCGAAGGCCCTCGGCGTTCAGCACGGCGGAAGTCTGCGCCATGGCGCGGTCCATGACGGCGTCGAGCACCGCCTCCCGGGTGGGGAAGTGCGTATAGAGGGTGACGCGGCTGACGCCGGCGGCGCGGGCGATCGCGGCCATGCCGGCGTGTGGGTCGCTGCGGAAGCAGTCCAGCGCGGCGTCGATGATCGCGGCGATGTTCCGCTCGGCATCCGCACGCCGCTTCCCGGTCCTGCCTGTCGCGGTGCTGGCCATGGCCACAATCTTAACGTCTGTGTTCGGGTTATGCGTGAATGGACGTTACGCTATCCCTAACACCAGTGTTCAGGTTAAGGAGCGCATACCGTGCCATCCGACTCCGCCCCTCACACCCAGCACGCCGACCACACCGCCGCACCGCCTGCCCCGCACCCCCATCGCTGGCGGCTGCTGGCCGTACTGTGCCTGGCCCAGTTCATGCTCATCGCCGACGTGACCGTGATCAACGTCGCCCTGCCTACCATCGGCGAGGAGCTGTCCCTCTCCCCCGGTGCGCTCACCTGGGTCGTCACGGCCTACACCCTCTTCTTCGGCAGCCTGCTCCTCCTCGGCGGCCGGCTGGCCGACGCCCTCGGCACGCTGCGGATGTTCCTGGCCGGGCTGGTCGTCTTCACCGCCGCCTCGATCGCCTCGGGCCTGGCTACCAGCGGCGGCATGCTCATCGCCGCCCGCTCCGCCCAGGGCGTCGGCGCCGCACTGCTCTCCCCCGCCGCCATGGCACTGGTCGTCGCGCTCTTCCACGGCCCCGACCGCCACAAGGCCCTGGGCGCCTGGGCGGCCATCGGCGGCGCGGGCGCGGCGGTCGGCGTACTGCTGGGCGGCCTTTTCGTCTCCGGACCCGGCTGGGAGTGGATCTTCTACATCAACGTCCCCGTCGGCCTCCTTGCGCTGGGAGTCGTGCCCGCCCTGCTCGGCGAGGGCCGACAGCAGCTCGCAGGCGCGTCGGCGGCGCCGTCGCGACCCGACCTGCCCGGCGCGCTCACCCTCACCGCAACCCCGGCCCTGCTGATCTACGGGCTCGTCCAGGCCCGCGACCACGGCTTCGCCGACGCCTCCGTCTGGCTGCCGCTGGTGCTAGCCCTGGCCGCCGCGACGGCGTTCGTCGCGGTGGAACGCACCGCCCGCGACCCGCTGGTGCGTCTGGGCCTGCTGGCGCGCCGTACCCTCGTCGGCGGCGGGGTGGTGATGCTGGTCGCCTCAGGGCTGCTGATATCGGTCTTCTTCCTCAGCTCCTTCTATGTTCAGCACGCTCTGGGCCGCAGCGCGCTGGTGACGGGGCTGGCGTTCCTGCCGGTGGCCGTGGCCATCACGCTCGGCGCCCATCTCGGTGCGCGGGCTGTGCAGAGCGTGGGCTGGCGCCCGGTCGCGGCCACCGGCTTCGTGCTCGCGGCGGCCGGCGCGCTGCTGCTGGCCGGCCTGTCGCCGGACAGCGGCACCTGGACCGGGGTGGTGCCGGGCTTCGCGCTGTTCGCCCTCGGCATCGGCCCGGCGTTCGTCTGCGCCACCACCGCCGCCATGACCGGCCTCCCCCACCACGACGCCGGACTCGCCTCGGGCCTGGTCAACACCGCCCACGAGCTCGGTGCTTCACTCGGCGTCGCCGTCATCGCGGCCATCGCCGGGGCCAGCCTGGACGGCGGCCACGGCGGCGCGGGCCCGGTCGATGCCGGCGGCTTCGACAACGCCTTCACCGCGGTGGCGGCCATCGCCGCGGCCGGCGCTCTGGCCGCCGCGTTCCTGCTGCCGCCCGGCCGCCCCGACCGCGCCCAGGGGCCGGTCTTCGCGCACTAACGGGGGCTGGCTTAACGCTTGCTGAGGGGCGCTCAGGTCCCTCTCAGCGGCCTCCCGGCAGCGTGGGTTCGTCCCGGTGAGAGCCATCCGGGCAGACTCAGAAAGACCAGTGAGAGGCAATCCATGAAACGAGGTAAGAGGCTCCTCGCCGTCGCCGCGGCTATCGCCGTGCCCATCGGCCTGGGCGCCACCGGGATCGCGTACGCGCAGACCCAGCCGGACGCGGCCACGTCGTCCAGCGTCTCGGAGTCCATCGAGCAGTGGCAGCAGCTGCACGGTCCGGGCCACAAACACCCCGACCACGGACCCGGCCACCAGCCACCCGAGGACGTCGACCACGGACCCGGCCACGGGCACGAGCACGGGCACCACAACGGGGACCACCAGCCGCCAGAGGGTGTGGAACACGGCCCGGGACACCAGCGTCCTGACAGTGCTGAGCAGAACTGACGCGGGGCGCTGATCACGGCGCCCACGCGTCTGCGGCCCGGGGAACGGCGTACCCGTTCCTCGGGCCGCAGAGCGTCGTCTCCGCGCTCAGCTCGGCCGGGGAATACGCACCCGGAACAGGGCACCACCGGCTGGCGCGTCCGTTACCTCGACGCTGCCGCCGTGCTCGCGGGCGATCTGCCGCGCGATGGCCAGTCCCAGACCCGCGCCGCCGGACCGGCGACCCCGCGCGTCGTCCAGCCGCACAAACCGGTCGAAGACACGCTCACGCTCCCCGACCGGGACACCGGGACCGTCGTCGGCCACGTCGACCACCGCCTGCCCGTCCTCCTCCGCCGTGGCCAGTCGGACACGGGTGCGGGCGTGCCGGGCGGCGTTGTCGGCCAGGTTGCGGACCAGACGGACCAGCGCCTCCCGGTCACCACGCACCTTGACCGGCGTCAGGCTCGCCTCCACCGTCACGCCGGTCGTGGCGCGCAGCCGGGCCCGCTCGCCGTCGACCACGTCGTCGAGGTCCACCTCCTCGTGCCGCAGCGCCAACCCACCCTCGTCCGAGCGGGCGAGCAGGAGGAGATCCGTGATGAGGTCGCCCAGCCGCCTGGCATCGCCCTGGGCGGTGCGTAGCGCGTCGGGGTCGATCCGCCCGCCGTCGCGTTCGGCGATCTCCAGAACGCCGGTGAGGGTGGTCAGCGGGCTGCGCAGCTCGTGGCCGGCGTCGGCGACGAAGCGCCGCTGTGCCCGCTGCGCGCTCTCCAGCCGGGTCAGCATCGCGTTCATGGTCGCCGCGAGGCGAGTGATCTCGTCGTCTCCGCCGGGTTCGGGGACACGGCGGCCGAGGTCGCCCTCGCCGATGGCGGCCACCTGCTCGCGTATCCGCTCGACCGGCGCCAGCGCCCGGCCGGTAAGCCGACGGGCCAGCAACCCCATCAGCACCACGGTCAACGGGACCGTGACCGCCGCCATGACCAGGACCGTGGCCACCGCGACGTGAACGGGGCGGAGCGGCTCGCCCACCACGAGCGTGTGCTCCTCGCCGTCCACCTCGACCCGCTCCGCCAGCACGAGCATGCCGCCGGTCTGCGTCGTGGCGGTCTGCCCAGGCGGTGGGGCGAGGCCGGCGACGGGGGCGTCCGGACGGCTGCCCGCGACGAGCCTGCCGTCGGAATCGACGAGTTGGGCCACCGCCACGTCCAAGTGCGCGTTCCAGGGCATCCGGGCCTGACCCGCTGAGGCGTGCGGATGGGAGGCGGCCTGGCCGTCCTCGATCTCCTCGATGGCGTCGGTGAGCGTGTCCTTGATGGAATCGAGCAGCACCTGGTGCAGCACGAACACGCCGCCACTGGTGCCGAGGAGGAGGGCGACGGCGGTCACGGCGACCGTGACCCACACCAGGCGGCGGCGGATCCCGGCACGGAAAGCCGGACGCGCGGCCACCTCAGCCACCTTCCGGGTCGAGCAGGTACCCGGCACCGCGCACGGTGCGTATCGCCTGGCGTCCGAAGGGTTCGTCGATCTTCTTGCGCAGATAACGGATGTAGACCTCGACGACGTTCTCGCTGCCGTCGTAATGGGCGTCCCAGACTCCGGCCAGGATGTCGGTCTTGGCCAGCACGGTGCCCTTGCGGCGCATCAGGAACTCCAGCAGGCCGTACTCGCGCGCGGTCAGCTCGACCTCCACGCCGCCGCGCGCCACCCGGTGCCGGGCCGGATCCAGCGTCAGGTCACCTGCCGCCAGCACCGTCGGCCGCGCCGCCGAGCCCCGCCGGGTCAACGCCCGCAGCCGCGCCACCAGCACCACGAAGGAGAACGGCTTGGTCAGGTAATCATCAGCTCCCAGGTCGAAAGCGTCGGCCTCGTCGTACTCACCGTTCTTGGCCGTCAGCATCAACACCGGCGTCCACACGCCCCGATGTCGCATCCGCTTCACGATCTCGTAGCCGCTCAGGCCCGGCAGCATGATGTCGAGTACGACGACGTCGTAGTAGTCGCGCTCGGTCGCCGCCCACAGCCCGTCGACGCCGTCGGACTCCACATCGACCTCGATGTGCTCGGTGGCCAGCCCGCGCCGCACCGTCTCGGCGATCCGCGACTCATCCTCCACGAGCAGGATCCGCATCGCCTGTTTTCCCCTCGCCGGTGATCCGCTGGGGATGGTAGGGCGACCTGCGTCAGCGGACGGTAAATACCTGGTGAGGAAGGCCAGCTGGCGTGCTGGAGCGGCATGAGGCTGCATGTGCGGGTGGCGGTGGTCCTCGACGCCTACCCGCGGGCGGATGATGGTGAGATCGCCTCCAAGGAGGGCGCGGGCCGCTACGCCCTGGGGCCTTCCCGACCGGGGGGCACCGCATCGTGAGCGAGAGCCTGCGCATACGGCGCGCCGACCGAGCCCGACCGATGCTGTGTAGTGCCGTCACGGGGCGGGGTGAGTTCGTCCGCATCGGCCGCCGGGAGCCGCAACGCCCGCTCTACAGGACACCGCTGGCTCACCGACGCCCAGCGGCTCTACGCCGAGCACCCCACGCGCCGAGTCGACCAAGTCTGAGCGACGCCCGGACCGCCCCATTACCCCCCGCAGGTATAGTGGTTCGCGCATGATCAGCGAGGGTGAGGCGATGACGGCACCGACGGTCCGATGGAGCCGCTCCTACGGGGGCCACGCCAGCGGCCTGCGCCGAGCCGCGATCATCCTGGTCACGGCGCTGGTCGTGCTCGTCCACCACCAGACCGCCAGCGTGGCCATGACGGCTCCGGACTCGTCATCCTCCGCCGCATCTGCCGCACCGGCCATGCACGGCATGGCGCACACCCCCGGGATGTCCATGCCGGGTGGTTCCGCCACGGCACCGGAGGAGCATCCCGCATCGGGATCCGACGCCTCGCGTGCGGGCACCTCGGTGGATGCTCCGGCCCCGGGGCCCTGCACCGGTGTGAGCATGCAGCACTGCGCCACCGCCAGCGTGGACGCGATGAAGCTGGCGCCGCCGTCCGCTTCGTTCACCGAGCGCTCCCCTGACTCCCACGCGGCGGTCTCTCACCGCATGGCCGCGAGTGTGCCGCAGCGCTCGCCGCCCGATCTGTCCGTCCTGTCCCGGTGGTTGATCTAGGCCGTGCCCAACGGCGCGCCGCGCCGTGCCCGCACACGACCTGACACCACACCGAGACTCAAGGACACCTTTCCATGCCCAAGAACGCCATCAGCCGCCGTCCCATCCTGCTCGCCGGACTCGGCGTAGCGGGCGTCGGAGCTCTCGCCGCGTGCAGCGACGCTTCCAGCACCTCCGGCTCCTCCGGGGCCCCCGACCTGGTCAGCCCCTCCGGCGACGCGGTCCGCCGGGCGGAAGACGCGCGCTCCGGCACGGGTCGGGTGCGGGAGCACTCGCTGACCGCCGCGCCCGCCACCCTCGACCTGGGCGGCGGCGTCACCGCCCGGACCTGGGCCTTCGGCGAGCGCACGCCCGGCCAGGAGATCCGGATCACGGCCGGAGACACCCTCGCCGCCGACCTGGTCAACCGCCTGCCCGACAACTCCACCACCTCCATCCACTGGCACGGCCTGCACCTGCGCAACGACATGGACGGCGTGCCACCGGCCACCCAGCGAGCGGTTGCGGCCGGGAGCACCCTCGCCTACCGCTTCGTCGCCGACGCCCCGGGGACGTACTTCTTCCACCCGCATGTCGGTGTTCAGCTCGACCGGGGGCTGTACGCCCCGCTGATCGTGGAGGACCCGCACGAGCCCCTGTCGTATGACGACGAGTGGGTCGTGGTGCTGGACGACTGGCTCGACGGCGTCGCCGGCACCCCCGGCGAGGCGTTCCACGAACTGTCCCAGGGCATGGGGGACATAGGCGGCATGGACCATGGCGACATGGAGGGCATGGACCACGGGTCCATGGGGTCGCTCATGCTCATGGGCGCCACCAGCGAGCTGCTCGGCGGCGACGCCGGGGACGTGAACTACCCGCACCACCTCATCAACGGCCGCATCCGGCAGGACCCGCAGGTCCGCACCGCCCGCCCCGGCGACCGGATACGGCTGCGCATCATCAACGCCGGTGGCGACACCGCCTACCGCGTGGCCCTCGGCGGCCACCGCCTGACGGTCACGCACACCGACGGCTTCCCCGTCGAACACGCGGAGACCGACGCCCTGCTAATCGGCATGGGCGAGCGCTACGACGTGCTGATCACCGTTGGCGAGGGCGTCTTCCCGCTGGTCGCGCTCGCCGAGGGCAAGGACGTCACCGGCCTGGCGCTGCTGCGCACCGGCCCGGGCGCCAGTCCGGGGGCGGCCGTCCGGCCCGCCGAGCTCGACGGCCGGATCCTGACCGCCGCCGAGCTGCGCGCGGCCGAGGAGGTGCGCCTGCCCGCCGTCGAGCCGGACCAGATCCACCGCGTCGAGCTGACCGGCGGCATGGACGCCTACGACTGGGCCATCAACGGCCAACCCTTCGACATGGACAACCCGCAGGCGAATCCGCTGCTGGTCGAGGAGGGCCAGCGGGTCCGGCTCGACTTCGTCAACACCACCGAGATGTGGCACCCCATGCACCTGCACGGCCACACCTACCAGCTCGGCAACACCGGCCCGCGCAAGGACACCGCGATCGTGCTACCCGACCAGACGCTCTCGGTCGTCTTCGACGCCGACAACCCCGGCCAGTGGATGCTCCACTGCCACAACGCCTACCACGGCGAAGCCGGCATGATGGCCCTCGTCGCCTACCGCGCCTGACGCCCAACACGACGAGCGTGCCCGCCCGTTGCCGCCGCCCCCGGCGGCGACGGACGGGCCGCCGCGGTCGGCATCGGTCGGGATGGGTCGGCGCTCGAAACGGACGCCTCAGCCAGGTCGCCGCTCGCCGCCGGTGAGGTAGTGAGCTGTTTCCAACCTGGCTGGCGCCATGGGATGTTGGTGTAGGGGCCGGGTGCGAGAAGAGGCGAAGCTCCTGGTAGATGGGTTGGCCAAGAGCAAGCTATCCATCCGGAGCTTCACGTGCTTGTCTATCCATCGGGGATTGATCTGTCCAGCTCGGCCCTGTGTCACCTATCCGGTCTGCTGGCAGCTCGACGCCTGGAGCGCGGGACGCGATGGCGGCGTCTGTCAGCCGGCCGGCAGGCTCTGCTGGCGCTGGCTCATCTCCGGTGCGGCCACACCTACGCACAGCTCGCAGCCGGTTTCGGGGTCGGCACCACCACGGCATACCGCTACGTCACCGAGGCCGTGGAGGTCCTCTCGGCCCTCGCGCCGGATCTCACCACGGTGGTCGCCTCAGCGACCGGCAAGGCGTTCGTCATCCTGGACGGGACGCTGCTGCCCATCGACCGGATCGCCGCCGACCGGCCGTACTACTCGGGTAAGCGCCACCGGCACGGTATGAACATCCAGGTCCTGGCCGACCCGTTCGGGCGCCTGCTGTGGGCCTCGCCCGCCCTGCCCGGAGCCGTCCACGACATCCGTGCGGCACGCACCCACGGCATCATCGACACGCTGACCAGCGCGACCATCCCCTGCTGGGCCGACAAGGCCTATCGCGGAGCCGGCGGGACCGTGCGCGTGCCCTACTGGGGACGGTGGGAGACGCTGTCAGCCGGCCAGCAGGCCCACAACCGTTCCCACGCGAAGATCCGAGCGCTGGGCGAACAGGCCGTGGCCACGCTCAAGAACTGGCGGCTGCTACGCAAGCTGCGATGCAGCACCACGCGCATCACTGACCTGGTCAAAGCCGTCCTCGCCCTTCAGCTGAGGTCCACAGCCTGAGGTTGGAACAGTTATTGACGTGCTCAGATCATGCTTTACCGTGAGGATTCTGCTCGCCTCACTCGCCTCATCCAACGTCTCTCCGGGAGGACAGCGCGAGAACCACCCGTTCAGGCTTTATCCGACGGTTAGCGCGCCATACCCCGCTGCGCTGGCTTGGCGTACCAACGGCCTTGGCGACGGCGGCCGTTCTTCTTGCGGCGCCGCCGGCTCAGGCCGAGATCCTGGACCAGAGGACGATCGACTTCCAGGATTCCGGTGCCTACGCGATCGTTCATTACGGAGTGGACAGCGAGGGCCACTACCTCCAGTTCTACCTGCACGACACCCTCGCCGACGGCCGCTGTGCCGTGGCCATCGCGGACTTCCAAGTCGACCAGGGATTCTTTGACCACCACCACATCGATCCCGGCCGGGTCTGGGTGTGTGAGGACGGCGCGCAAGCGTGGTCCGAGCGGTGGCACCCGTACCCGAACAACGACGATCAGGACCCGGACGCGGGAATCGACGGCTGGGAGATCACGGGCATACGCTGGGCCGCCGCCTGCTGGCAGGACAGCTCCGGTACCAGGGGCTGCACCGACGCGCGAGGCGAGCAGAACGTCAGCTTCCACGACATTCCCATGCTCCCCTGACACTGATCCCTGCCTGCCCGCGTCCGTCCGGGTCCGCCAGCGTGTCAGGTGGACCCGGGCTCGGACGGTGGCAGACGCTCTGTGCCGGCCAGCAGGCCCACAACCGCTCCCACGCGCGGATACGGACGCTGGGCGAACAGGCCGTCGCCACGCTCAAGAACTGGCGGCCGCTACGCAGCCTACGATGCAGCACCACCCGCATCACCGACCTCGTCAAAGCCGTCCTCACCCTCCGCCTGTCCAGCTCAAACTGAAGTTGGAAATGGCTCACTCGCTGGAAGTGGGCCGCAGTGGCCCGGCGTGGTGGGCGACGACTCAGAGCTCCTGACACAATGAGCGGATCTGTCGCTGGGTGATGAGGCAGCAGGCGAGTTTGAGGAAGGCTTCGTGGATGTCGTCCCGGCGTTCCCAGCGGATGCGGAGCTGTCGGAAGCCGTGAAGCCAGGCGAAGGTGCGCTCTACCACCATCGGTAGCGGCCCAGGCCGGAGCCGTGCGGAGTGCCGCAGCGGGAGCCGTGCGGAGTGCCGCAGCGGGCGATGACCGGCAGGATGCGGCGAGCGCGGATCTTCTCCCGGTAGATGTCGTGGTCGTAGCCGAGGTCGGCGAAGAGCGCTTCTGGCTTGCGGCGGGGCCGGCCGACACGCCCGCGCACGGGCGGGATGGCGTCCAGCAGCGGCAGGAGCTGGGTGACGTCGTTGCGGTTGCCGCCGGTGAGGATGACGGCCAGCGGGGTGCCGTGCCCGTCGGTGATCAGGTGGTGCTTCGATCCGGCGCGGCCCCGGTCGACCGGCGACGGGCCCGTCTGCTCCCCCCTTCTAGCGCCCTGGCGTGGCTGGAGTCGACCACACAGCGGGACCAGTCCAGGCGTGCGGCGGCGTCCAGTTCGGCCAGCAGGACGTGGTGCAGGCGGTTCCACACGCCGCCTTCGTTCCAGTCCCGCAGCCGCCGCCAGCACGTCATGCCCGAGCCGAAGCCCAGTTCCTTGGGAAGGTGCTCCCACTGGATGCCCTGATGCAGCACGTAGAGAACGCCACACAGCACCTGGCGGTCGGGGACCGGTTTGTGGCCCGGGTACCGGAACCGCCGCTCCCGACGAGGAACGTCATATAAAGGCTGTCCCGCAATCCCTGGCGGGACAGCCTTTAGAGATCCACGAGCCACGGATGCCCCGGGTGTACGCGAGCGTGTAGTTTGGCCAGGGCCTCGCGCTGAGCCCGGGTCATGTGTGGGACGGTCGTGTCGAAGTCTCTCTCCGGCGCTCTGGACATCTGCCGACTCGTGGTCCATCCCGTCACACATCGCCGTGGCGTCGCAACGGCACTGCTCGACGCTGTGGACTCGATCGAGCCCGCGGAACTGACCATCGTCTCCGCCGGAACCGCCAACCTACCTGCCGTCGCGCTCTATCGTCGGCGCGGATTCATCCTGTCGGCAAGCACCAGGTCTCGCCCGGCGTCACGGTCACGCTGCTGGAACGCAAGAACACATCGGCATCTCAGCCAATCCACAACTTTTGAAAATTGCTCCTCTTCTCGCGAGCGGAGGTGATCCGTCGCCGACAGACGTCATGGCGTCGCGACGTCGCGACTGTCCTCTCCGTGCCCTACGATCACGTTCCTGTGGAACAGCAAAGCGGCGGAGATCTCCCTCTCCTCCGCAAGCCCATCCTCTTGAGCTAACGCTCAGTATACACCGCAGACATCTTGCGACAGAATCAGAATTCACCCGACGCCGACATGAGATCACGCCGGCAACCCCAGACGCGCATCCGCCCCATCCGGAGAACGTTCAAAGGCAACGATCTCTGGACGGGAAAACCTCACCACTATGCCGGAGCGAGTGGTGGTACAGCCTGTGTGGATGCTCAACGCGGCACGCGGCGCCGTGGTTCAGATTCTGGCGTTCTGTCGTGCGCAGCGACTCTGCGAACTCCCATGACGTCGAGGTCAGCGTAAAGACGCCGAGGTCCGCTGCGCATGCGAGCCGGAATCGCAGCAACACTTCCTGCCTTGGCCCCTTTCCGTAGGGTGCCGCAACCATCCGATCACAAAGGCGTTCGGGGCATCCGCAGGGGCTACCGGCGTTCGGGGATCGAGCATCGTCAATCCGTCGCAGACATGCGTCTGCGTCCTTCCGTCCCACTGGACGAGCCGGTTCAAGACAGGATTGCGTCCTTCGAACATCACCTCGACGCAGTTGCGGCCCAGCGGGACCTCGAAGATGCGAGGCCGGTGGCGCGACTCCATGACTTCACCTCCGAGACAGACAGCCACACCTGCGACCCTGCCTTCGTCGGTGATCATGGCCACCCACGCGATCCGGTCGGAGACCGACCTCCCGAGATCGTCCGTCGTCCCGAGCTCTCCCACCGAGGGAGGGGAATCATTATGCAGCATCCGGTTTTTCCTGGCGCTCGCCCGTCAGGGGCATATATCAGAGTTTGCATTCTCCTTCCGATTTGGTCGCGCCGGAGGTACAGGTGTATGCCTGTCAGCGGTCGATGACGTCCTCAACGGTGCGGCCGGGAGCCAGCTCTTCTCGGTCGATGATCTCTGGCACCCATCGAACGGGAGACGAGGCCGGGAACACGGTTACCCTGACCCCGAAGTCCATCAGGATTTCCTTGCGCGCCTGGACGTCCGGGGACTTCCTCCACCTGGCCTCCACCGTCTCGCCGGTGGGGCGCAGGACCATGCCGGGCGGCCGCTGGGGCTCGTTCTCCAGTTCTCGCAGCTCGCGACTGAGCTCGACATATCGTTCCCGAAACCACTGGGAGTCTTCGGGTCCGTCGTACAGGCCGACCTCCCGGTCGGCGCGAAGTCGTTGCTGGCTCGCCTTTACCTCGGCGATGCGGTCCGTCACTCCGTTTCCCGCGTCGTACACCGACTCCACGATGGCACCGTGACCATACTTCTCCAGAAACCAAGCCTCGACCAGCTTGTCCAGGCTCGCCACGCGAATAAGGGGAGCCGGACGGCAGTGCATGGCGTTTTTCCAGCCTTTGTTGCGGGCAGTGCACACGTATCGCGGAGGGATATCAGCGGAAGTCTGCGTGAAGAGTCTGTTATGACACTGTCCACAGTAGGCCACTTCCGTAAGCAGATAGGCACGATTCGACTTTCGCCCCCGAAAGGGGTTGTCGGTTACGCTCAGGACCTCCCGAAGCGCATTGTGCGTGGTCTGGGCCCACAGCCCCTCGCACAGCCGGACGGGTTTCCCTGTCTGGTCGATTACCGGCTTGCCAGGGTCGGCCGCGAGCGGGCCTGCCATACATCACGGCGAGATGGTCACTCGGCGAGAGCTCGCCGAGCCGGTTGAGGCGAGCGGCCTCACTGCTGCACGTCACGTTCTCCGGATCGGCGAGGATACGACGCGCGATTTCGCGCAGTACCTCTGCGGCATGGGGGTGCAACTCAACGCCCTCAACCCTGCCGTTCGGCACGGTGCGCACATATCGGAAGCCGTAGGACGACTTGCCCTTCGGGCGGCCAGCGGCGCGCATCTTGACCGTGGCGTTCCGGTTGCGCCGCTGAATGGCACGCAGCTCCATCTGCGCGCCCCACGCTTCCATGGTGAAACGATTCTCATCGGCGGGATCGTCGAGGTCCCAGACACCCTCGTGACCATAGGTTACGAGGAGCTTGCCCTCATCGCGCATCTTGTAGCCAGTGTTCAGGCAGTCGACGACGTTGCGTCCGAGCCGGTCCACGGCGGCAGCCACCAGCCCGTCGTATGTGGCCCGCTGGTCCCGGAGCCACGGCCCGAGCATCGGACGGGTCATCGGGTCCGTGGCCCCGGACACCTCCCAGTCGTCGGCCCAGTCGATGATGTGGCCGCCGACGGCTTCGGCAGCGGCCAGCACGTCCTCGCGCTGCCGCTCTGGTGACAACGTCCCGGCCTTCACCCGCGACAGTCGCCGCACGCCGAGCAGACACTTTCCGCAGCCGTCGTACGGTCGCTCGATCTCGTCCACGTTGGTCCCGCGCATTGCATCTCCTGTATCGCCGCAGCGTAAGGAGAATCGGCGGCACCACCCAGGACGATCTTGGCCTGCTCGATCAGCCCAAGAAGCTCAACCGCACTTGACGGTTGGGATTAGAGATGTTGGTGTCGACCAGGCAGATCGACTGCCAGGTGCCCAGGCTCAGCCGGCCGTCGAGGACCGGCACGGTGGCGTGGGGAGCGACGAGAGCAGGGAGGACGTGGTCGCGGCCGTGGCCGGGGCTGCCGTGCTGGTGCTCCCAGCGACCGTCGGCGGGGAGCAGGTCCCGCAGGGCGGCCAGCAGGTCGTCGTCGCTGCCCGCGCCGGTCTCCAGGATGGCCACGCCCGCCGTCGCGTGCGGCACGAACACGTTCAACAGGCCGTCACGGCCCCGCGCGACCTCGGCGAGGAAGGACTCGCAGTCCCGCGTGAGGTCGGCGACGGTCTCCGACGCCCCGGTGGTGACCTCCAGGACGCGGCTGGTGAAGTGGGAGCTCATGCCCCCACGGTACGGTCCGCCGGGGCGGGGTGCCGCGCGAGTTCGCTGGACTCGCGGACGATCAGCTCGGGCTCCAGCACGATCCGCTGGTGCTGGTGGCGGTCGGCCGCCTCGCCGGTCTCCTCCAGCAGCAGTTCGGCGGCCTGCCGTCCCATCTGGATCGCGGGCTGGCGCACCGAGGTGAGCGGGACGGCGGCGGCCGCGGCGAACTCGATGTCGTCGTACCCGACGAGCGCGACCTCCTGAGGGACCTTCACCCCCGCGGCGAACAGCGCCTGGAGGACGCCGAGGGCCAGCAGGTCGTTGGCGCAGAACACGGCGGAGGGCCGGGGGCTCATCGCAAGGAGCGCGGCGCCGGCCTCGCGGCCGGCGGAGACGTCCAGCCGCGGCGCCTCCACGTGCCGCAGCGCGCCACGGCCGAGGCCCGCCTCGGCGAGCGCGGCGAGCGCCCCCTCCCTGCGGTCCTGGCACTGCTGGAGCGACATCGGCCCGCTGACGTACGCCACGTCGGTGTGCCCCTGGGTGAGGAGGTGCCGCACGGCGAGGGTGCCGCCGAGCACGTCGTCGACGGAGACCGAGCACCCCTCGGCGCTGGGCAGCACCCGGTCGACGAAGACGAAGGGGATGCCGTGCCGCCTGAAGTCGGTGAGGTTGCGTCCCGACATGTCGGCCGGGGTGACGAGCACGCCGCGGACCCGCTGTTCGGCGAAGAGGGAGAGGTAGTCCGCCTCCTCCGAGGTGGACTGGGCGCTGTTGCAGAGCATGACGCCGAGCTTGGAGGTGCGGGCGACGCGCTCGGCGCCGGTGGCGACATCCACGAAGAACGGGTTGGCCATGTCGAGAACGAGCAGCGCGATGATGCGGCTCTGCCCCGCGCGCAGCTGACGGGCCGACTCGCTGCGGACGTACCCGAGTTCGTCGATCGCGGCCTGGACGCGCTGCCGGGTCTCCTCGGCGACCATGTGTGGCCGGTTGATCACGTTCGACACGGTCCCGACCGACACGCCCGCCTGCCGGGCGACCTCCTTGATCCCCACCGTGTGAGCCATCCGCCCTGTTCCGTTCGTCTCGCCCTCTGGCCGCAGCAGCCTCACCGCTGCCGGGCCATGGTAAGGCGCGGGCCGGCCGTGGTGCTGGCGCGGGCCGTGATCAGTCGAGGTGGAACACCTCGGTCAGCGGGGTCATGGCCTCGTCGGGCCGGGAGCCGTCGAGCGCCTCGAAGAACCCGGCCATCTCGGCCTGCCAGCGGGCGTTGACCTCGGTCTCCGCCATGGCGCGCTGCGCGGCGGCGAAGTCCTCGGTCTCCAGGTAGCCCACGAGCAGGCCGTCGTCGCGCAGGAACAGCGAGTAGTTGCGCCAGCCGGTGGCGCTGAGGGCGTCGAGCATCTCGGGCCACACCTCGGCGTGGCGGCGCCGGTACTCCTCCAGGCGGTCGGCCCGGACCTTCAGCAGAAAGCAGACGCGCTGCACGCCGCTCACGCTCCCCTCGGGGTTGAATGGTTTCATTGAGCCTGGGGAGCGGCACGCTAGCCAGAGCGGATCGCGAGCGTCAAGATGATGCTCCGATCCTCCCTTGACAGAACGTGACAGGCCCTCCTAGTTTCACTGGAGTGAAACGATTCATCTCCGCATGTCCAGCAGTGTTCGGTGTTCAGGGAGCCCTGATCGCATGACCGTCTCCTCCGCCGTCAAGGCGGCCTTGACCACGCAGGCCATCGAGACCCCGTCGTGGGCCTACGGCAACTCCGGGACCCGCTTCAAGGTCTTCGCCCAGCAGGGAGTGCCGCGTACGCCCCAGGAGAAGCTCGAGGACGCCGCCCAGGTGCACCGGCACACCGGCGTCGCCCCCAGCGTCGCCCTCCACATCCCCTGGGACCGGGTCGACGACTACGCCGCGCTGGCCGCCCACGCCGAGGACCTCGGGCTGCGGCTGGGCGCCATCAACTCCAACGTCTTCCAGGACGACGACTACAAGCTCGGCAGCGTGTGCCACCCCGACGCCGCCGTCCGCCGCAAGGCCCTGGACCACCTGCTGGAGTGCGTCGACATCATGGACGCCACCGGCTCCCGCGACCTCAAGCTGTGGTTCGCCGACGGCACCAACTACCCCGGCCAGGACGACGTCCGCGCCCGCCAGGACCGGCTCGCCGAGGCGCTCGACGCCGTCTACGAGCGGCTGGGCGAGCACCAGCGGATGCTGCTGGAGTACAAGTTCTTCGAGCCCGCGTTCTACACCACCGACGTGCCCGACTGGGGCACCGCCTACGCCCACTGCCTGCGGCTGGGCCCGCGCGCGGAGGTCGTCGTCGACACCGGGCACCACGCCCCCGGCACCAACATCGAGTTCATCGTCGCGGTGCTGCTGCGCGAGGGGAAGCTCGGCGGCTTCGACTTCAACTCCCGCTTCTACGCCGACGACGACCTGATGGTGGGCGCGGCCGACCCCTTCCAGCTCTTCCGCATCATGTACGAGGTGGTGCGCGGCGGCGGCTTCACCGACCACACCGCGTTCATGCTCGACCAGTGCCACAACCTGGAGCCGAAGATCCCCGCGATCATCCGTTCGGTGATGAACGTCCAGGAGGCGACGGCCAAGGCGCTGCTGGTGGACCGCGAGGCGCTCGCCGCCGCGCAGGCCGACGGCGACGTGCTCGGGGCGAACGCCGTCCTCATGGACGCCTACAACACCGACGTCAGGCCGCTGCTGGCCGAGGTGCGCGAGGAGATGGGCATCGACCCCGACCCCATGGCGGCCTACCGTCGCTCCGGATGGGCCGAGAGGATCGTGACCGACCGCAGGGGCGGGCAGCAGGCCGGCTGGGGAGCGTGAGAGTCGATGACGGAGAGGGCACCGATGACACCGACGGCGCAGGGACCACACCCGGCGGTCGAGGCTCTGCTGGAGCGCTCGCACCGGCTGGGCGCGGATCCACGCAACACGAACTACGCGGGCGGCAACACCTCCGCCAAGGGCACCGCCACCGACCCCGCCACCGGTGACGACGTCGAGCTGATGTGGGTGAAGGGCTCCGGCGGCGACCTCGGCACCCTGCGGGCGGAAGGGCTCGCCGCCCTGCGGCTGGACCGGCTGCGGGCGCTGCGCGCGGTGTACCCGGGGGTGGAGCGCGAGGACGAGATGGTGGCCGCGTTCGACTTCTGCCTGCACGGCAGGGGTGGCGCCGCGCCGTCGATCGACACCGCGATGCACGGCCTGGTCGAGGCGGCCCACGTCGACCACCTCCACCCCGACTCGGGGATCGCGCTGGCGTGCGCCGCGGACGGTGAGGCGCTCACCAAGGAGTGCTTCGGCGAGCGCGTGGTGTGGGTGCCGTGGCGGCGCCCCGGCTTCCAGCTGGGCCTGGACATCGCGGCCGTGCAGCGGGCCCACCCGCAGGCGATCGGCTGCGTGCTGGGCGGGCACGGCATCACGGCGTGGGGCGCGACCAGCGAGGAGTGCGAGCGCAACTCGCTGTCCATCATCCGCACCGCCGAGGCGTTCCTCGCCGAGCGCGGCCGGCCGGAGCCGTTCGGCCCCGTGCGGGAGGAGTTCCGGCCGCTGGCGGAGGCGGAACGGCGGGCGCGGGCGGCGGCGTTGTTCCCGACGATCCGGGGGCTCGCCTCGGCGGACCGGCCGCAGGTGGGGCACTTCACCGACGCGGACGTGGTGCTGGACTTCCTCTCCCGCGCGGAGCACGCGCGACTCGCGGCGCTGGGCACCTCCTGCCCGGACCACTTCCTGCGCACCAAGGTGCGGCCGCTGGTGCTCGACCTGCCCGCCGACGCGCCGCCTGAGGACGCGGTGGCCCGGCTGCGCGAGCTGCACGCCGCCTACCGGGAGGAGTACCGGGCGTACTACGAGCGGCACGCGACACCCGACTCGCCGGCGATGCGGGGCGCGGACCCGGCGATCGTGCTGGTGCCGGGGGTGGGCATGTTCTCCTTCGGCAAGGACAAGCAGACCGCGCGCGTGGCGGGCGAGTTCTACGTCAACGCCATCAACGTGATGCGGGGCGCCGAGGCGGTGTCGTCGTACGCGCCGATCGAGGAGTCGGAGAAGTTCCGCATCGAGTACTGGGAGCTGGAGGAGGCCAAGCTGCGGCGCATGCCGGCGCCCAAGCCCCTGGCCACCCGCGTCGCGCTGGTGACCGGCGGCGGCTCGGGCATCGGCGCGGCGACGGCGCGGCGGCTGGCCGCCGAGGGTGCCTGCGTGGTCGTGGCCGACCTCAACGCGCAGGCCGCCGAGGAGGTGGCCGCGGATCTGGGTGGCCCCGACCGGGCGGTGGCGGTGACGGTGGACGTCACGGACGAGGAGCAGATCAGGGCAGCCCTCGCCTCGGCGGTGCTCGCGTTCGGCGGCGTGGACCTGATCGTGAACAACGCGGGTATCTCGATCTCCAAGCCGCTGCTGGACACCACGGCGGCGGACTGGGACCTCCAGCACGCGATCATGGCGCGCGGCTCCTTCCTGGTGTCGCGTGAGGCGGCCCGGGTGATGATGGAGCAGCGCCTGGGAGGTGACATCGTGTACATCGCGTCCAAGAACGGCGTTTTCGCCGGCCCGAACAACATCGCCTACGGGGCGACGAAGGCCGACCAGGCCCACCAGGTGCGGCTGCTGGCCGCCGAGCTCGGGGAGCACGGCATCCGCGTCAACGGCGTCAACCCCGACGGCGTGGTGCGCGGCTCGGGCATCTTCGCGGGCGGCTGGGGCGCCAAGCGGGCGGCCGTGTACGGGGTGCCGGAGGAGAAGCTGGGCGAGTTCTACGCGCAGCGGACGCTGCTGAAGCGCGAGGTGCTGCCCGAGCACGTGGCGAACGCCGTGTTCGCGCTGACCGGTGGCGATCTCAGCCACACGACGGGCCTGCACATCCCGGTCGACGCCGGGGTGGCGGCGGCGTTCCTGCGGTGACGGCCGCGGGCGGCGGTCGGGGGGCGGTGGCGGACGCCTCGGCGGCGTTCGCCGCCGTGGACCTCGGGGCGTCGAGCGGCCGGGTGATGCTCGGGGTGGTGGGCCCCGACGCGCTGTCGCTGCGTGAGGCCCACCGTTTCCCGAACGAGCCGGTGCGGGTCGGCGGCACGCTGTACTGGGACATCCTGGCGCTGTACCGGGGTGTGCTGGAGGGCCTGCGGGCGGCCGGCCGCCTCAGCGGCGGCCGGCTCGCGGCCGTCGGCATCGACTCGTGGGCGGTGGACTACGGGCTGCTGGACGCCTCGGGGACGCTGCTGGGCAATCCGGTGCACTACCGCGACGCCCGCACCGACGGCGCGGCGAGGCGGCTCGAGGCGGTGATCTCGCAGCGGGAGCTGTACGCGGCGACGGGGCTTCAGCACCTGCCGTTCAACACGATCTACCAGCTGACGGCGGCGCGGGAGAGCCCGCAGCAGGCGGCGGCCCGGCGGCTGCTGCTGATTCCCGACCTGGTGTCGTACTGGCTGACGGGCGTGGAGGGCACCGAGCTGACGAACGCCTCGACGACCCAGCTGGTCGACCCGCGCACCGGCGACTGGGCGCGGGAGGTGGCGAAGGCGGCCGGCGTGGACCTGGGGCTGTTCGCGCCGCTGCGCCGGCCGGGGGACGCGGCGGGCTCGCTGCTGCCCGAGGTGCTGTCGGAGACGGGCCTCGCGGGTCCCGTGCCGGTGACGGCGGTGGGGTCGCACGACACGGCCTCGGCCGTGGTCGGGGTGCCGGCGGAGGGCCGGCGCTTCGCGTACATCGCCACCGGGACGTGGTCGCTGGCGGGTCTGGAGCTGGACGCGCCGGTGGTGACCGAGGAGTCCCGGCGGGCGAACTTCACCAACGAGCTGGGCGTGGACGGCACCGTCCGGTACCTGCGCAACATCATGGGGCTGTGGCTGCTCCAGGAGTGCCTGCGGGCTTGGGAGGCGGCGGGGACGCGCCACGAGCTGGGCCCGTTGCTGCGGGAGGCGGGCCGGGTGCCGGCGCTGCGGTCGGTGGTGGACGCCGGGGACCCGGGGTTCATCGCGCCGGGCCGGATGCCGGAGCGGATCGCCGAGGCGTGCCGCCGCACGGGGCAGCCGGTGCCGCGGGACGCGGCCGAGACGGTGCGCTGTGTGATGGACTCCCTGGCGCTGGCGCACCGCAGGGCGGTGCTGGAGGCGCAGCGGCTGTCGGGCCGCGAGGTGGAGACGGTGCACGTGGTGGGGGGCGGCGCCCACAACGACCTGCTGTGCCAGCTGACGGCGGACGCCTGCGGGCTGCCGGTGGTGGCGGGGCCGGCCGAGGCGGCGGCGCTCGGGAACGTGCTGGTGCAGGCGCGGGCCGCGGGCGCGGTGGCGGGCGGTCTCGACGCGTTGCGCTCGCTGCTGCGGGCGACGCAGCCGCTGCGGCACCATGTGCCGACGGGCGACACCGCGGCGTGGGAACGGGCCGCCGCCCGGATCGCCGGCGGTCCCGGCGGCGGGAAGGAGTAGGCGGGATGCGGGTCGCGCTGTTCGTCACCTGTGTCAACGACACGCTCTACCCACGGACCGGCCAGGCGGTGGTGACGCTGCTGGAGCGGCTCGGGGTACGGGTGGAGTTCCCGATGGGGCAGAGCTGCTGCGGGCAGCCCCAGTTCAACACCGGGTACCGGCGCGAGGCCGAGCCGCTGCTGCGCCGCTTCGCGCGGGCGTTCGACGGCTACGACCACATCGTGACGCCGTCGGGCTCGTGTGCCGCGATGGTGCGGGACAACTACCCGCGGATCGGGCGGCGGGCCGCGGCGGAGGGCCGGGGCGGGGAGCTGGCCGAGGCGGCGGCGTCGGTGGTGCCCCGGACGGTGGAGCTGTCGGAGTTCCTGGTGGACGTGCTGGGCGTGGTGGACGTGGGCGCGTACTACCCCCACTCCGTCACCTACCACCCGACGTGCCACGGGCTGCGGATGCTGCGGCTGGCGGACCGGCCGCGGCGCCTGCTGGAGCACGTCAGGGGCCTGGAGCTGATCGAGCTGCCGGGTGCCGAGGAGTGCTGCGGCTTCGGCGGCACCTTCGCCGTGAAGAACGCGGCGGTCTCGGCGGCGATGGGCGCGGACAAGGCGCGGCACGTGACGGAGACGGGCGCGGAGGCGGTCTGCACGGTGGACAACTCCTGCCAGATGCACATCGGGGGCACCCTGGCGCGTGCGGGCTCCACCGTCCGCCCGGTGCACCTCGCCGAGATCCTGGCCAGCACCGAGGAGGCTCCCTGGTGAGCGGCACCTACCTGGGCATGCCGGCGTTTCCCGTCGCCGCGGACGCGGCGGTGCGCGACGAGCGGCTGCGCGGCAACCTCACGCACGCCACGCAGACCATCCGCGCCAAGCGCGCCAGGGCGGTGGCGGAGCTGCCGGACTGGGACCGGCTGCGCGCCGCGGGCGCGGCGATCAAGGACCGGACGCTGCGTCACCTGGACCACTACCTGGAGCGGTTGGAGGCCTCGGTGACCGCGGCCGGCGGCCAGGTGCACTGGGCCGCCGACGCGCGGGAGGCCAACCGCATCGTCACGCGGCTGGTGCTGGCCACGGGCGAGCGGGAGGTGGTGAAGGTCAAGTCGATGGCGACGCAGGAGATCGGCCTGAACCAGGCCCTCGCCGCGGCCGGCGTCCGCGCCACCGAGACGGACCTGGCGGAGCTGATCGTGCAGCTCGGCGACGACCTGCCCTCCCACATCCTGGTTCCGGCGATCCACCGCAACCGGGGCGAGATCCGCGACATCTTCCGGGAGCGGATGGCCGACTGGGGCCGTCCCGCGCCCGAGGGCCTGACCGACGCGCCGGCCGACCTGGCGGAGGCGGCCCGGCTGCACCTGCGGGAGAAGTTCCTGAACGCCAGGGTCGGCGTCTCGGGCGCCAACTTCATGGTGGCCGAGACCGGCACGATGGTGGTGGTGGAGTCGGAGGGCAACGGGCGGATGTGCCTGACGCTGCCCGAGACCCTCATCTCGGTGGTCGGGATCGAGAAGGTCGTCCCGAGCTGGCGGGACCTGGAGGTCTTCCTCCAGCTGCTGCCCCGCTCCTCCACGGCGGAGCGGATGAACCCGTACACCTCGATGTGGACGGGCACGAGCGAGGACGACGGCCCGCGCGCGTTCCACCTGGTGCTGTTGGACAACGGCCGCAGCGACACGCTGGCCGACACGGTGGGCCGGCAGGCGCTGCGCTGCATCCGCTGCTCGGCCTGCCTGAACGTGTGCCCGGTGTACGAGCGGGCCGGCGGGCACGCCTACGGCTCGGCGTACCCGGGCCCGATCGGCGCGATCCTGACGCCGCAGCTGCGGGGCGTCGGCACGGAGCTGGACGCGTCGCTGCCGTTCGCCTCCTCGCTCTGTGGCGCCTGCTACGAGGTCTGCCCGGTCGCGATCGACATCCCCGAGGTCCTGGTCCACCTGCGGGAGCGGGTGGTGGCCGGCGGTGAGGTCACGGTCGGCGGCGAGAAGCGGCGCATCCGGCCGGCGAAGGGGCACGCGGCGGAGCGGGCGGCGATGCGGGCGGCGCGCTGGGCGCTGGACCATCCCGGGGCGCTGCGCGTGGGCCAGCGGCTGGCCGCCCGCACCCGTCGGCTGCATCCGCGGCGGCTGCCGGGGCCGGGGCGGGCGTGGAGCGCGACGCGGGAGGTGCCGAGGGTGCCGGCCGAGTCGTTCCGTGACTGGTGGCGTCGGACGCGTGAGCAGGGCCCCGCCGGTATCGGAAACGGGGGCGGCGGAAACGGGAGCGGCGGCACCGGGGACGGCCGCGGAGTCGGCGACGGCGCCGGGAACCGGGACGACGGCGGTCGGGAGGCCGGGCGGTGAGCGGACGCGAGAGGGTGCTGGGCCGGGTGCGGCGCGCGCTGGCGGACGTGCCGCGCGGGGAGGCTCCGGACGACGTCCCGGTGGCGCGGGAGTACCTGCGCCACCACTCCCCCGCCGACCCGGTCGCGATGCTGGCCGACCACATGGCCGACTACCGCGCCCTGGTCCACCACACGGACGCGGCGGGCCTGCCCGCGCTGCTGGCGCGGCTGCTGGCCGAGCGCGGGGCGCGGTCGGTGGTGGTGCCGCCCGGCCTGCCGCCCGCCTGGCTGGAGGAGCTGCCGGAAGGGGTCCGCCGGGTCGCCGACGACCCCGCGCTCACGCCGCACGAGCTGGACGCGGTCGACAGCGTGGTCACCGGCTGCGCCGTCGCCGTCGCCGAGACCGGCACGATCGTGCTCGACGCCGGGCCCGAGCAGGGGCGGCGCCGCGTCACCCTGGTGCCCGACCACCACGTGTGCGTGGTCCGCGTCCCCGAACAGGTCGTCGCCTCGGTGCCCGAGGCCCTGGAGCGGCTCACGCCGAGCCGGCCGTTGACCTGGATCTCCGGGCCGTCGGCGACCAGCGACATCGAGCTGGACCGCGTCGAGGGCGTTCACGGGCCCCGCACGCTGGAGGTCGTGCTGCTCGGATCGGCCCGGCGGCCGGACGGGCCCGCCTCCGGTCGCTGACCGCGTCGGCGGGTGAGACGGTGACGGTATGGAGCTTGCCGAGGCCTTCGACGTGGCGCAGGACGAGTTCGCCGGCCGGGTGCACCGGATCCGGGCGGACCAGTGGGACAACGGCACACCGTGCGTCGACTGGTCGGTGCGCGACCTCGTCAACCACCTCACCGGCGAGCACCTGTGGGCGCCGTGGCTGCTGCGCGGCGCCACGCTGGAGGAGGTCGGCGACCGGTTCGACGGCGACGTGCTCGGGGCGGACCCCGTGGCGTCCTGGGACCGGGCCGCGGCCGCCTCACGCACCGCGGTCCACGAGCCGGAGGTCCTTGAGGAGACGGTGCACACCAGCGGCGGGCTCACTCCGACGGACGAGTACCTGCGGCAGATGACGCTCGACCTGACCGTCCACGCCTGGGACCTCGCGCGCGGCATCGGCGCCGACGACCGTCTCGACGCGGAGCTCGTGGAGCTGGTGTACGGCTACGCCGCGGACCGGGTCGACTCCTGGCAGGGCGTGGGGGTCTTCGACCCCCCGGTGGAGCCGCCGACGGGGGCCGGCCGCCAGCAGGAGCTGGTGGCGCTGCTGGGGCGGGAGCCGTAAAGGCTGTCCCTCGGGACGGCGCGCCCCAGCCGGCCGCGAGGCACGCCTCCCGCGTCCCGCTCCGGGGTCTGCGAAGGACCGGGCGCCAGGGGCGTCGGGGTGGCCGCGCCCCCCTGCCTCCGGGCCCCTGTGCGCGGGACCGCCGTGGCCTGAGAGGATTCCCACGTCAGGTGATCAGCGGCTGAGGGGGTGTCCGATGCTGGTCAGGGCGGCCCGCCCGGAGGAGGCGGCCCTCCTCAGCGAGCTGGCCCTCCGCTCGAAGGGCCACTGGGGATACGACGAGGACTTCCTCGAACGATGCCGCGAGGAGCTGACACTCCGGCCGGGGGACGTCGAGCAGCGGCGCACCGCGGTCGCGGAACGGCACGGGCGCGTCCTCGGGTTCGTCACCGTCCAGGGCGACCCACCGGACGGCGAGCTGGGCATGCTGTTCGTGGACCCGCCGGCCATCGGCGGCGGCGTCGGACGTCTGCTCTTCGAGCACGCGCTCGCCGTCGCGCAGACCCTCGGGTTCACACGGCTGGAGATCGGGGCCGACCCGCACGCCGAGGCGTTCTATCGGGCCATGGGGGCCACGCGTGTCGGAAAGGTGCCGTCCGGCTCCGTTCCCGGCAGGGAGCTCCCCCTGATGACCGTCGACCCCGGACGCCGCGGGACCGGCCGCGGGTCGACACCCACGGCTGCTGAGGACCGATGGTCCTAGGTCGGGGGGTTTCGGACGCTCGGCCCCTGGTCGGTTACGGCGCGAGGGCCGGGCGGCCTAGCGTGGCGGCATGGACACCGACGCGACGGGGACGCTGGACGAGGCGCTGCTGCGGCTGCACGCCACCGGACCCGAGTTCGAGGGCTGGTTGAGCAACCACGGGACCATGGCCGTCGAGGCGCTGGCGCGGTGGGGGCAGGCGGGGCGGGTGCACCGGTGGGTGGACGCGTACGCGCGGCGTCTGGAGGAGCCGCCCGCGCCGTACGAGCGGATCACGGCGGACAACTGGCGCCGCGCGCTGGGTGATCCGCGGCACCTGGCCGACTGGACGGCGTACTTCACGGCGCGGCTGGTCGAGCGGCCCTGGCGGGAGGTGCTCGCCACCTGGTGGCCCCGGCTGCTGCCCGGCATCGCGGCCGGCGCCACCCACCCGGTGATCCGGGTGGGGCACGCGGTGCGGGTGCTGCTCGGGGAGGGGGAGAACGCGCCCCGTGTCGCGGAGCTCGCGCACGGCCTCGGGTACTGGGCGGCGCGGCACCAGCCGCTGCCGTCCGACGTCGCGGCGCTGCCCGCGCCGACGGAGGCGTCCGGGGCGCTGCGGGCCGTCCCGCGGGTGGCGGACCAGTCGGGAGGCATCAACGGACGGCTGGCCCAGATCACGGCACTGCCCGCGTGGGGCGGCGGTATCCCAGAGAAGACCGAGGCGGCCGAGGATGCCGGCGAGGCCGTGCTGGCGGCGGCCGAGCGGTCCTCGGCGCGGCTGGCGGAGCTCGTACGGGCGGCGGCCGGGTACTACGCCACGCACGCGCACGGCTCCCCGGTGATGCTCGTGCACGCCGTGACCGCGCCCAACGCGGTGCTGCGGACGTTGCCCGCGCTGCCCCGCGAGCTCTGGCCGGCGAGCGTGCGGACGGCCTGGTCGGCGAGTGCCGCCGTCGTCGCCGCCTACGCCCCCGCGGGCGGCCCCCGACCGGCCGTGGCGGCGGGCGCGGTCAGCGCGCGGGAGCTGTTCGAACGGGCCGCCGTCCATGGCGACGAGCACGCGATCAAACTCGTCGACACGGTGCTGGACCTCCTCACGGCGGACAGGGACGACGAGCTCGCGCGGGCGGCGGGCCTACGCGCGGTGGAGCTGATCGACCCGCTGGAGGCGTGAGCGCCCGACGCCGGGTCAGAAGGCTGACGGCGGCGGACGGCGGCACGCGGCGGCCGGGCGACGCGGAGAACGGGAGAGGAGCCAGCTCGGCGCCGACCGCCGCCGGCGACGTGGACCGAACGCCAGCGCCGCCGGACTCCCGCGCGCGTCCGGGTGAACCCGGCCCCGGACGGCCCGTCGGCAGCGGGAACGCGGCGGCCGGTGCCGTAGCGTGCGGGGCGTTCCCGCCCCACACGTCCGAAAGCGGTCCGCCATGGAAGCGCCCGAACTCCTGCCGGTCGTCGCCGTCCTCTCGCTGGTGACCGTGGAGTTCGGCGGCCACGCGCTGCTGCGGTTCATCACCACCGAACGCGACACGCTCACGCCGTTGCGCGAGCGGTTCTTCCGCGCCGGCCACGCCCACGCCGGCGTGCTGCTGACCCTGTCACTGGTCTACTTCCTCTACCTGCCGCGCGCCCGCTTCTCCTCCGGCGGCGAGTGGCTGTTCGGCATCCTCCTGCTGGCCGGCGTCCTGGCGCAGTCCGGCGGCTTCTTCCTCCACCTCGCCCTCGGCGCGGAGGGGCGCACCTCCCCCGGCACCCACGTCACCCGGGCAGGTGCCGTGCTCATCGCCGTGGCACTCGTCGCCCTCGGCGTGGGCCTGATCCACCACCTCTGACCCGATCGCCGCCCGACAGGAGGACGCGTCGGAACGAACGGGATCCCCCCCACCCGCTTCGCCCCAGCCGGGATCGCCCGGCACGGCTCAGAGCTTCGCGGAGGCGCCATGCCATTCCTCCAGGTCATCGACTGCCGGACCGGGGAGGTCGAGGAGGTGAGCCGGCTGCTGGAGCGGTGGGCGCGGCTCGGGACGGGCGGGCGCCCCGCACCGCGGATCGTCCTCGGCACGGACCGCTCGGACCCGAACCACGTGATGGGAGTCGTGGAGCACCCCTCGCCCGGCGAGGCCATGGCCGGCTCCGCACCGCCCGAGACCGACCAGGCCCTCCGCGAGCTCGCGGCCCTGTGCGAGCGGCCGCCGTCCGTCACCGACCTCGACGTGGCGGGCGGGGGCCAGGTCACCAAGGCAGCGGCCCGCCGCTTCCTGGAGGAGACGGACGACCGGAACCGCCTGGCCGCGTACGACGAGCTGTGCACCGCGGACTACCTCGAACACGACCCGGCGATGCCCGAGGAGACGGTGGGTCTGGCGGAGGCCGGGCGGGTGTACCAGGAGCTGGTGGAAGCCCTCGAACTCAGGCACACCGCCCAGAGCGTGATCGCCGAGGGCGATCTGGTCTCCGCCCGGTTCACGGTCCGCGGGCGCCACGTCGGCGCCTACCAGGGCTTCCCACCCAGCGGCCGGACCTTCGAGTCGACCGGGCAGATCACGCTCCGGTTCCGTGAGGGCCTGATCGCCGAGTCCTGGATCCACTGGGACATCCAGGGAGCCATGGAGCAGCTCGGCCCCCCGCCGGCCCCGTCCGCGTGACGCCCCGGGCAGGCGAGGAACCCGCCCGGAGCGCCGCGCGCACGGCCGTCACGCCCCTCCCGGCCCCTGGAGCACCTGGTCGATCTCGGCGATCTCCGCCGCCTCCAGGGGAGCGGCGTCGAGGATGGCGAGGTTCTGGTCGAGCTGCGCGACGCTGCTGGCGCCGATGAGGACGGAGACGACGCGCGGGTCGCGCAGCACCCAGGTGAGCGCCAGCTGGGCGAGGGTCTGGCCGCGGCGCTCCGCGACGGCGTTGAGCGCGCGGAGCACGGCCAGCCGATCGGGGCTGAGGGCGTCCCGTCGCAGGAAGTGGCCGACGGCCATCCGGGAGTCCGCCGGCACCTCACCCGAGAGGTACCGGTCGGTCAGCAGCCCCTGCGCCAGCGGGGAGAACGCGATGAGGCTGGTGCCGGTCTCGCCCACCGCGTCCAGCACGCCGTGCTCCAGGTCGCGGCGGAGCATGCTGTAGGCGCCCTGGTGGATCAGCAGGGGCGTGCCGAGCTCGCGCAGGATCTCGGCGGCGCGCCGGTGCTCCTCGGCGGGGTAGTTGGAGATGCCGACGTACAGGGCCTTGCCCTGCCGGACGGCGGCGGCGAGGGCGCCGAGGGTCTCCTCCAGCGGCGTGTCGGGGTCGTGGCGGTGGGAGTAGAAGACGTCGACGTACTCCAGGCCGGTGCGGCGCAGTGACTGGTCGAGGCTGGCCAGGAGGTACTTGCGGGAGCCGAAGTTGCCGTAGGGGCCGGGCCACATGTCGTAGCCGGCCTTGGTGGCGATGAACAGCTCGTCGCGGTAGGGGCGCAGGTCCTGCGCGAGGAGGGTGCCGAAGTTGGCCTCGGCGGCGCCGTAGGGCGGGCCGTAGTTGTTGGCCAGGTCGAGGTGGACGACGCCCCGGTCGACGGCGCGGCGCAGCACGACGCGCTGGGTCTCCAGCGGCGTGGTGTCACCGAAGTTGTGCCACAGGCCGAGCGAGACCCTCGGCAGCAGCACGCCGCTGTGGCCACAGCGCTGGTACGTCATGGTGTCGTAGCGGTCGGCGGCGGCGACGTAGCTCACCGGGTCTCTCACGGCTCTCCTCCTGCTGGCGTGGTGGGTGAGGGGACGGGACGGGCGGGGACGGCCGGCGGGGCGTCAGGTGAGCGCCTCGCCGAAGCTCTCGAAGGCGTGCTCGTCGAAGAGCACGAAACGCACCTCCGTCAGGCGCGCGGCGGCGCTGCCGGCCGCGTCCCCCGCGGTGGCCTCGCGGACCGCGCGCACCGCGATGCGGGCGGCGTCGGCCATCGGCCAGCCGTAGGCGCCGGCGGAGACCGCCGGCAGGGCGACGGTGGCCGCCCCGAGCTCGGCGGCGACGCGGAGCGAGGCGTGGTAGCAGGAGGCGAGCAGGGTGCCGCGGTCCTCGGTGCGGGAGTGGACGGGCCCGACGGTGTGGATCACCCATCGGGCGGGCAGCCGACCGGCGGTCGTCGCGACGGCCTCCCCGACCGGCAGGCCGTCGGGGTACCGCGTGGCGCGCAGTTCGCGGCAGGCCGCGAGGATGTCGGGGCCGCCCGCGCGGTGGATGGCGCCGTCGACGCCGCCGCCCCCGAGCAGCGAGGAGTTGGCCGCGTTGACGACGGCGTCGACGTGCTGCTCGGTGATGTCGCCGAGGACGCGGGTGAGGCGCGGGGTGTCGCTGGTGCCGGCCATGTCAGCCATCCTGCCAGCGCGCGGCCCAGCGCAGCCCGCCCAGCAGGTGGTGGCGGAAGTCGGGGTCGGCGTAGCTCTCGGCCGTGTGGCCGAGCGCGGTGTAGAACGAGCGCCCGCCGGCGCGTTCGTGGCACCACACCATGGGGTGGTCGGCTCCCATCCGGCCGCCGTCGTAGGTGCTCTCGTCGGCGGCTGCGAGGACGCGCACCCGCCCGCGCGGGTTGGCGGTGAAGTTGTACCACTCGTCGGTGAACTCCCACCGCTCGCCGAGGTGGGCGGTGGCGGGGTGGTCGCGGTCCTCCACCGTCAGGGTGCCGGGCTGGAGCGCCGGGTGGCCGTCGAAGACGGCGCCGACGACGTCCCGGCCGTACCAGGGCCACCCGTACTCGGTGCACGCGGCGGCGTGCACGCCGACGAAGCCGCCGCCCGCCGCGAGGTGGGAGGTGAGGGCCTGCCGGCCGTCGTCGGTGAGGACGTCTCCGCTGGTGGACAGGAACACGACGGCCGCCGCGCCGGGAAGCGCGCCGGCCAGCTCCGCCGGGTCCTCCGTGTGGTCGAGGTCGAACCCGTGCTCGGCGCCCAGCTGACAAAACGCCTCCACCCCGTCGGGGATCGAGTCGTGACGGTAGCCGGTGGTGCGGGTGAAGACGACGATCCGGGGTGGGCTCATGGGTTCCCATCGTAGGTGTCGACGCCGTCCCGGCCGTCGACGCCGACGTCCCCGTGGCCGGCGGTCTCGCCGCGCAGCAGCCGCAGGTCCTCTCCCCAGGCGTCGAGCACCGGGCCGTGGCCGGCGGCTCGGGCCTGCCGTTCCACGGTCGCGAAGACGCGGCGCAGCGCGGGCTCCCACCGCGGGCCGAGCAGTTCCTCGACGAGCGCCGTGAGCCCTTCCGCGGGCCACGGCGGGTCGGCCAGCGGACGGCGCGTGACCTCCCACAGCAGGTACCTGTTGAACGGCCGCACCCGCCGCTCGCGCGCGAAGGCGTGGGCGAGCAGGTACGGCAGGGCCTCCGCCGCGTCGAGGCGGCCCTGTGTCGCGAGGCCGTCGCGGAGGTTCTTCAGTGCCCGGTACGCGGCGTTGACGAAGGCGTCGAGGGATCCGGCGGCCTGGGCGTGGGCCTCCTCCTCGCCGAGGGTGGCCTCGCGCTCGACGAGCCGGGCGAGCAGACCGTCGGGGGTGTCGTGGAGGATCCTGGCGTGGACGAACGCGTACCGGTCGAAGTCGCTGCCCGACTCCGGCAGGCCGTGGGCGCGGAACGCCGCGAGCGGCATCACCACCACGTCGAGGCCGGGGGTGCGGCGGGCGGCGACGCCCGTCGTGGCGCCGTCGGCCGTGACGACGTACACGTCGTGGTCGGACCAGCGGGTGGCCATGCCGGGGCGGGCCATGGAGCCGCTAAGGACCGCGCCGAGGACGGCCGGGTCGCGCCGGGCCTCCTCGCACAGGGCGGTGAAGGCGGCGTCGCTCGCGGAGGTCATCGCCCCACCCCAGCAGGCCGGGCGGCGGGCGACAACCGGGTTTCGCGGGGTGAGGTTCCCGCCCCGGACGTTTCCTCGCGGTGGGCTGTCCGGCACCATGCTCGGGGAGACCCTTCGAGGAGGACGATCATGCGCGGTGAGAACGCGGCCAGGCTCTGCGAGCAGCAGGCGGAGGCCTGTGGCCGCCTCGGCTCGCCGCTCTACGCGGCTCTGCTGACGCGCGTAGCGCAGGACGTCCGCGACGGCGGCCCGTGTGGCGTGACGTTGGCGGAGTACGAGGACGCCACGCTGGAGGACGCCGTCCCGCTACGGCTGCTGGGCGCCGTCCACGCGCTGGCGTTGACGGGCCGGGCCCCGGCGCTCGCCGCCCACTACCCGAGCGCCGGCGGCACGGCGGAGCCGGAGGACCACGACGCGGTGTGGTCGGCGTTCCGCGAGGCCGTGGCCGGGCACCGGGAGTGGGTCGCGCGGTGGCTGCGCCGACCGCCGCAGACCAACGAGGTGGGCCGCGCGAACCTGCTGCTGGCCGCGCTGCTGCACACGGTGCCCGAGCCGCAGTGGCCCGTCCGCCTCCTGGAACTGGGGGCGAGCGCCGGCCTGAACCTGCGGGTCGAGCAGTTCCGCTACGAGGCCGACGGCTTCTCCTGGGGCTCCCCGGACTCCCCGGTGCGGCTGGCGGACGCGTGGCGCGGCGGGGTTCCGGGCTGGCTGCGGGAGGGCGCGGCCCGCCACCCGAGCCTGCGGATCGTCGAGCGCCGTGGCTGCGACGTGACGCCGATCGACCCGCTCTCCCCCGACGGGTCGCTGGCGTTGCGGGCGTATCTCTGGCCCGACCAGCTGGAGCGGACGGCGCGCCTGGAGGGAGCGCTGCGGCTCGCGACGAAGGTGCCGGCCACCGTGGAGACGGCGGGGGCGGCGGAGTTCCTGGCCGGCGTGGAGCTCCAGCCCGGCACGCTGACCGTGGTGTGGCACTCGGTGATGCGGCAGTACGTTCCCGCGGCCGAGTGGGAGGGGGTCGAGCGGGAGCTGACGCGGCTGGCGGCGTCCGCCGGACCGGACGCCGGGTTCGCCCACGCGTCCTTCGAGCCGGGCCGGGTGGCGGGCGCGTCCGGCTTCTGGCTGACGGTACGACAGGCGGGCCGGCCCGAACGGGTGCTGGCCTCCGCGCGACCTCACGGACTTCCCGCGCGTGGGCACCACGCCGAGGCGGGGGCGAGGTCGTAGGCTCGCGGCATGGGCCCCACGCGCTTCAAGGACATCGCTCTGGACGCCAACGACCACCAGGCGCTCGCCGACTGGTGGTGCGCCGCGCTCGGGTACGTGCGGCGCGAACCACCCGAGGGAGAGACGCGGCCAGCGCAGTGGCCGGTGCCGATCCACGACCCGACGGGGCACGGACCGCAGATCTGGATCAACCCGGTGCCGGAGCCGAAGACGGTGAAGAACCGCATGCACCTGGACGTGTGGGGGGACAGCGAGAAGCTGCTGGCGATGGGGGCCACGCTGCTCAGGGCCAGGGGCGAGGGCCGGGACTGGGACGTGCTGGCCGACCCGGAGGGAAACGAGCTGTGCGTCTTCACACCGCCGCCCGAACAGGTCATCCACCTGGCACGGCGGTGAGCATGGCGGTGAACGCGCCGGCGCCCGCGCCGTGCGCCGGCCCGTGGCCGGGGCGGCGGTGGGAGGGGGGCCGGAGGACCGGGAGGGGGGTCACACACCCCGCCAGGTGCGGCGGTCCCGCGCGGCGGCGTAGATCGTCTCGACCACGTCGGGCTTGAGGACGCCGCCGCGCGCGGCGAGCGTGGCGAGGTCGGCGTCGGTCAGCACCTCGACGTCCGCCATGCCGTCGCTGATCTCCACGCGGGCGGGGGCGACGCAGACCAGGACGGGCCGCACGTCGACGGGGAAGCCGCAGCCGCGGCCGAGAGCGTGCCGGGCGCGCACGGCGTCGCGGCGGCAGAGGCGGACGTGGGGCGCGTGGCGGCGGACGCGGCCGGGCCTGGCCGCCTCGACGGTGTCGGGGCCGACCCGCAGCCGCGCCCCGCGGTAGGGCACGGTCCTGAAGGTGAGGACGCCGCCGGGGCCGATCGCCAGGTGCGAGATGTCGGCGGCGCCGGGCAGCGGGACGGAGTGCAGGACCCGCCAGCCGACGCCGGTCAGCCGGTCCAGGCGCGCGCCGGCGAACTGCTCGCCCGCCAGCCGGGCGCGCAACGCCGCCGCCTCGCCCGAGCGCGCGAGGAGCCGCTCGGTCAGCCGCCGTGCCCGGCGCGTCGAAACGGCGGCGACCTGGCCGTGGAGGGTCTCGCCCGGCCGGTTGGGCGCGAGGTCGTCGTCGGGATGCAGCCACAGGGCCCCTGTGCCGAAGGGCTGCCCGCCCGGAGTCTTCGGTCTCTCCATCGCACACCCCCTCATCCCCATGACACCATCGTCCGGGCCCCCGCGGCGAGGGCAGCGGGTGGAGGGAGTGACGAGGGTGGCACGGCTGATCGACACGGTGGCGTGGGTGTACGTCGAGGAGGGGCGGATCCTGACGGCGAGGTCCCGCGGCAGGCGGCTGTTCTACATCCCGGGCGGGAAGCGGGAGCCCGGGGAGGACGACGTCACGACGCTGCTGCGGGAGGTGCGGGAGGAGCTCACGGTGACGCTGGAGCCCGGGAGCGTCGCGCACCTGGGCACGTACACGGCGCAGGCTGACGGCCATCCGGAGGGCACCCTGGTGCGGATGGCGTGCTACACGGGCAGCTACCGGGGCAGCCTGGCCGCCAGCGGCGAGATCGAGGAGATCGCCTGGCTGCGGCTGGCCGACCGCCACCGCACGGCTCCGGTGGACCACGCCGTCTTCGACGAGCTGGCGGCGTCCGGACTGCTGCGGTGACGTCCGGTTTCCGTAGCATGGACGTCCGGTGGTGAACGAAGGGCGGCGCGGTGTCGGGTACCCGGACGGACGGCAGGGTGGAGCGGGGACGCAGGACCCGTCGGCTGGTGCTGGGCCGGACGATGGAGATCGCCTCCGTCGAGGGGCTCGAAGGGCTGTCGCTGGGCCGCATCGCCACCGAGCTGGGACTGAGCAAGAGCGGCGTGTTCGCGCTCTTCGGCTCCAAGGAGGAGCTTCAGCTGGCGACGATCCGCGCGGCGCGGGCCGTCTTCGCAGAGCACGTGGTGCGGCCGACCGAGGAGGTGCCGCCCGGCCTGGAGCAGGTGTGGCGCCTGTGTCAGGGGTATCTGGCGTACTCCCGTGAGCGGGTCTTTCCCGGCGGTTGTTTCTTCTTCACGGTCTCGGCGGAGTTCAGCGCCCGCCCGGGCCCGGTGCACGACGCGGTCGCGTCGGCGCGGGCGGAGTGGCTCGGGTTCGTCGAGGACACGATCGAGCAGGCCCGCGCGGCCGGGGCACTGCGGAGCGGGGTGGCGGCACGGCAGCTGGCGTTCGAGCTGGTGGCGCTGCTGGAGATGGCCAACGTCCAGTCGGTCCTCTTCGGCGACAGCAGCGGGTACGAGGCGGCGGAGAGCGGGATCCGGGCCCGGCTGCGGGCCGAGGCACGGGGCCGGGCCGCGGCGGTCCTCGGCACGGCCGGTGCTGACGCGGACGCCTAAAGGCTGTGTCGTTCGGCGCCGGCGCGGGCTCGTCACGTCGACGGGCGCTGTCGTCGGGTCCCGCGTGTCCTGTGCGGCATCACGGCGCCGGCGCGCAGCTCGGCGGAAGGCTGGTCGCGTTCGGGGACCGCGTGCGCGGCGGAGAGAGCGGTGGCGGAGCCGGCCGCTGACGCTCAGGCGCACCCGCCACGGGCGACGTTGAGGTCCTGACAGACGGGGAGGCCCGCCGTGACGTCTCGGTCCGGTGGGGACGAGACCGGATCCGCGTGACACACCCGGGCGCCGGAGGCTGCGAGCAGGACCACGTCGACGCCGTGGTGGGCGGCCACGGCGCGCGTCGTGTCCCGGACGCCACGCACTGCCCCCGGTGAGCCGTGAGGCGGTGCGCGACGCGTGGTCCCCGGGGCCGTGCCCGCGACCTCGGCTCAGGCGCCGGCGGGCTTCGCGGACACGCCCTGGCGGCGGTCCGTCGTGGCGGGCGCCGCGACGGCGGCCGGTTCGGTGACGGCCATGAAGTCGAGGACGGCGTCGATGACGGCGGGGTCGGCGATGACGCGTCGGTGCCCCAGTCCCTGGGTGACCAGGAGGTCGGCCTGGTGCTCGTAGGCGGCGGCGATGCGGCGGGCCTGGGAGGGGGCGATGACGTCGTCCGTGTCGTCGTGGACGACCAGCATCGGCAACGTGAGCTGCTCGGGGCGCCGGGTGGTGTCGAGGCGCGACCACAGGTCTGTCTCGCCGGGGAAGGCCCGCTCCAGGCGACGGCGCAGCTCCGTCCTGACGCGGGGGCCGATGGCCAGTTGGGCGCAGAAGCCGTCGAGGACGTGGTCGAAGTCGGCGGGGGCCGCGATGGCGACGAGGCGGTCGGCGATGTCGTGCTGGCGCAGGGTGAAGAAGGCGGCCAGGCCGCCGAGGGAGTGGCCGACCACGGCGGAGAAGCGGCCGTGGCGCTGGTGGAGCCGCCAGGCGAGGTCGCGGTAGTCGAAGGCGGTGCTGGTGGAGCCGCCGGAGCCGCCGTGGCCGGGGGCGTCGAAGGCGACCGGGCTGTGGCCGGCGGCGAGCAGGGCGGTGACGAGGGGAGCGAAGCGGGAGGCGCGGGACTGCCAGCCGTGGAGGATCAGCACCGGGCTTCGCCCGTCACCCCAGGCGAAGGTGTCGACGTCGGCGCCCGCCACGTGGAGCGTGCCGGTGGTCGCCTGCCGCATCAGGGGCTCCTCCGCGGGCCTGAGCCTGCTGCGGCCGACGGGGGTACGGAAGAGGCGGTGGGCCAGGCGCGCCGCGGTCCTGGGGGCGGGACGGGAGAGGCTGGCGAGCGTCGTGCGAGCGAGTCCTGCCGTGAGGTTCATGCCCGGTGGCTCCTCGGTCGGTGATGAGACGCCCGAGATAGTAGCACGATCGTTCGCATAGTTTCATTGGGTGGGCTGGGGCTGCGGCTTCGGCTGGGGCGGGGACTGGGGGGCGGAGGCCGGCCGCTCGGTGCCCGACACCGCCGGGGCCTCGGGCCGCTCCCGCCCCTCACGCTGCTCCCGTTCCTCACGCCGCACCAGGTCCGCGTACCGGCCGCCGAGGGCGAGCAGCTGCTCGTGGGTGCCGCGCTCGGCGATTTCGCCTCCGTCGAGGACGACGATCAGGTCCGCGTCGCGCACGGTGGACAGGCGGTGGGCGATGGTGAGCGTGGTGCGGCCTCGTGAGAGCGAGTCGATCGCGCGCTGCACGGCGTGCTCGGTGCGGGGGTCCAGCGCGCTGGTCGCCTCGTCCAGCACCAGCACGGGCGGATCGCGCAGGATGGCGCGGGCGATGGCCAGCCGCTGCTTCTCGCCGCCCGAGAAGCGGTAGCCCCGCTCCCCCACGATCGTGTCGTAGCCCTCGGGCAGCGACGCGACGTGGTCGTGGATCTGCGCGGCCCGCGCCGCCCGTTCGATCTCGGGCCAGGTGGCGTCGGGCTTGGCGAAGCGGAGGTTGTCGGCGATCGAGGCGTGGAAGAGGTAGGTCTCCTGGGACACCACGCCGACCGCGCGGGCCAGGGCGGCGAAGCTGAGGTCGCGCACGTCGACCCCGTCGAGCGTGACCCGGCCCGTGGTGACGTCGTAGAGCCGGGGCACCAGGTACCCGAGGGTGCTCTTGCCCGCGCCCGTCGCGCCGACGACCGCCAGCGAACCCCCGGCGGGGACCGACAGGTCGATGTCGCGCAGCGTGGGTGGCGCGGCGGGATCGTAGGAGAAGGAGACGCCCTCGAAGCGGATCTCGCCGCGGACGCGCGCCGGCTCCACCGGGTCGGCGCGCTCGGTGATGTCGACCCGCAGGTCGAGGTACTCGAAGATGCGCTGGAAGAGAGCCAGCGACGCCTGGATGTCGACGCCCGTGGAGAGCAGCGAGACCGCGGGCCGCAGCAGCCCCTGCTGGAGGCTCACGAACGCCACGAGCGTGCCGATCGACGGCGGTGTCCCACCCAGCTGGAGCATGGCGCCCGCCGACCAGTACAGCAGCGCGGGGATCGCGGCCATGATCATGCCGATGGTCGACATCCGCCAGCGGCCCGCCATGCTCGCCCGCACCTCCAGGCCCACCAGCTCGCGCGACTCGGCGGCGAAGTCGCGGGTCATCGCCTCGCCACGCCCCATCGTGCGGGAGAGCAGCACGCCGCTCACCGACAGGGACTCGGTGACGATGGCGGCCATGGCGGCCATCTGCCGCTGCCGCTGGGTGGTGATCCGCTTCCGCTCGCGCCCGACCCGCCGCGCGATCCAGACGAAGAACGGCAGCAGCGCCAGCGAGACGAGGGTCAGCCGCCAGTCCAGCGCCAGCATGGCCACGACGGTGGCGACGACGGCCGTGAGGTTGGAGACCAGCGAGGTGGCGGTGGAGGTGACGGTGGCCTGCATCGAGCCGATGTCGTTCGCGATGCGGGACTGCACCTCACCGGTGCGCGTGCGGGTGAAGAACGCCAGCGGCATCCGCTGGAGCTTGGCGTAGACCCCGGTCCGCAGGTCGTGCATGACCTGCTGGCCGACCGTGGTGGAGATCAGCGTCTGGAGCACGCCGAAGACACTGCTGGTCACGGCGGCGGCGATCATGCCGAGGGCGAGCAGGGCGAGCAGGCCGGTGCGTTGCTGCGGCAGCGCGGTGTCGATGATCTCCCGGAGCAGGAACGGCGAGGCGACCGCGACCAGCGAGGAGGCGGCGACGAGCAGACCGACGACGGCGAGTCGGCCACGGTAGGGCCGGAACAGGCGCAGGATGCGGCGGATCTGTGCGGGTGGGAGTGGGGCGGAGGCAGGCGCTGCCTCCCGCTGCGGCCAGGACAGGCTGTCGTGCGGCATGGGCTCCTTCGGACACGCGCGGGCCGGCGGAAGCGCCGGCCGATGGTGACAACCTCCCAGGCTACGGGCGTTGCCGGCGTCCTCGCCTCCCCGTGCGGCGCGGCGTTCTGGCAGCCCGCGCGCGGCGACGGCCGGGGGGCCTGGCGGCTCTCCGGGCGGCCCCGGTCGGCCGGGACACTGGGCGAGGCCGGGTGGGGCGTGGTACCACAGCTGCCATGCCCGCTGCCCTCCCCGCCCGTGACGCGTACGACGTCGTCGTCGTCGGTGGCGGCCACAACGGACTGGTCGCCGCCGCCTACCTCGCCCGAGCCGGCCGCCGCGTGCTGGTGCTGGAACGGCTGGCGCACACGGGCGGGGCCGCCGTCTCCCACGAGGCGTTCCCGGGCGTGCCGGCCCGCCTGTCCCGCTACGCCTACCTCGTCAGCCTGCTGCCGCGCCGCGTCGCGACGGACCTCGGACTGCGGCTGACGCTGCGCCGCCGGCCGTTCTCCTCCTACACGCCCACGGTGCGCGAGGGCCGGGCCATGGGACTGCTGGTCGCTGGCGACACCCCACGGGGTGAGGACAGGACCCGCGCGTCGTTCGCGCGCCTCACCGGCTCCGAGCGGGAGTACGCGGCCTGGCGGCGCTTCCACGCCATGACCCGGCGGGTGGCCGAGGCCGTCTTCCCCACGCTCACCGAGCCGCTGCCCACGCGCGAGGAGCTGCGGCGACGGGTGGCGGACGACGCCGCCTGGGAGGCACTGTTCGAACGGCCGCTGGGCGAGGTGGTCGAGGACACCTTCGACGACGACCTGGTGCGCGGGGTGGTGCTCACCGACGCGCTCATCGGCACCTTCGCCGACGCGCACGACCCGACGCTGCGCCAGAACCGCTGCTTCCTCTACCACGTCATCGGCGGCGGCACGGGCGACTGGGACGTGCCGGTGGGCGGCATGGGCGCGGTGACGGACGCGCTGGCACAGGCGGCGCGGACGGCGGGCGCGGAGCTCGTCACCAGCCACGAGGTGACGGCGATCGCCACGGACGGACGGGCGGCCGAGGTCAGCTTCCGCTCCGGGGACACGGAGGGCACCGTCGGCGCCGCGTGGGTGCTCGGCAGCCTCGCCCCGAGGGAGCTGGCGCGACTGCTGGGCGACACCCCGCCGCCCCCGACCGACGGCGCGCAGTTCAAGGTGAACATGCTGCTGCGGCGCCTGCCCCGGCTGCGCGCGGACGACGCGGAGGCGAGCGAGGCGTTCGCCGGGACCTTCCACGTCGCCGAGGGGTACGAGCAGCTGGCGGCGGTCCACCGGGACGCGGCCGCCGGGCGGCTGCCGGCGAAGCCGCCGTGCGAGCTGTACTGCCACTCGCTGACCGACCCGTCGATCCTCTCCCCCGACCTGGTCGCTCGCGGCTACCAGACGCTGACCGTCTTCGGGCTGCACACCCCCGCCGCGCTGTTCACGCGGGACAACGACGGCGCACGGGAGCGTCTCCTGGCCGCCACGCTCGCGGCGGTGGAGGAACACCTGGCCGAGCCGCTCGCCGACTGCCTGGCCCGCGACGGGGAGGGGCGGCCGTGCGTGGAGGCCAGGACTCCGCTGGACCTGGAACGCGAGCTGCGGCTGCCGGGCGGCAACATCTTCCACCAGGACCTGGCGTTCCCCCACGCGGCGGAGGGCACGGGGAGGTGGGGAGTGGAGACCGGGCACGCCAACGTGCTGCTGTGCGGGGCGGGTGCCGTGCGGGGCGGCGGTGTCAGCGGCGTCGGCGGGCACAACGCCGCGATGGCGGTCCTCAGCCGCTGAGCACCAGGTGAGGCGGGGCCGGGCGGCGGGACCCGGCGGCGGGACGGAGCGGCGCGGCCGGCGGCACGCCCACGGTCCGCACGCGGGCCGTCCGTAGGCCGTCCCGCGGGCCGGCGGGCCATGGACCCGCCCGTGGGCCGGCGTACCCGCACAACGGGCCACGCGCCGACCGGGTCGGTGCCGCGGTCGGGGCCACGTCCCTTCAACGTGCCCCTGACCACGGTCGACGCCGGCCGACGCGTGTCGGGTGGTAAGCGGGTGCGCGGGGAGGCCATCGCCCACTCCCCACGCACCCGCGGTCTGTGACCGCTAGTGCAACCAGCGGTGGCGGTTCACCAGCGGCAGCCTCTCCCAGACGCGGCCGAGCCCCCAGACCCGACCGGCCGAGCAGACGGCCACCACGACCATGACGGCCGCGTAGATGACGTGGTTGTCCACGAGCGGATTGGTGGACATGCTCGGCGATCCGTCGGACAGGTGACGGGCCGGCGGGAACTCACCCAGCCACAGCGACAGCATCATGAGACAGCCGCCCACGGCGGTGAGCCGTAACGCGATGCCCGTGACCAGCGCGAAGCCGAGGCCGAACATGCCGGCCATGTACACGAGGTCCACCCAGGCCTCGCCGGCCCAGTCGTGGTAGGTGGACTCCATGGGGCCGACGGAGACGCTCCCGAGGTAGCCCTCGGCAGGTGAGGCACCCTCCAGCCAGGAGTTCTCCGAACTGGTGGAGTACCCCAGGCCGAAGGCCTTGTCCAGGAACGCCCACAGGAAGATCGAACCGGTGGCGATGCGCAGCACGGCGAGGGCACGCGCCGCGCCGAGCGACGTCGCCGGCGCGCGCGGTTCGGTGGACCGCCGGGTGGCGACGGGCACCGTGGTGGAGGTTGACATGGTGTTCAGGCCCTTCTCGATCCTTGGCCACGAACCCGATGGCCGTGACTGGTGTCGGGTACGAGAACCGCCGTCGGGTGGTGACTGCCTCGACGCCCCGGGGGGCGGGTTAGCAGTCCGATTTGGGAGCGCTCCCACCCGACGGCGGCACACCACATGCTGCGCAACTGTCATGCCTACGTCAATGACTTCGTCAGTTCCAGTTTCAAACAAAAATCCGCCAACGACGCCACACCCGCCCCGGATGGCTCCAGAAGGTGTCGACAAGCAGCCATCCGGGGCAGGTTCCGCGTCGGCAGACGTCGTCCCGGACGTCAGCCGATGCGGTGGCACGCGCGTGACCCACCGGACACCCCCGTTGACCGGGGGCCCGGAGCGGCTGGACTCCGGTGGGACGCGCGGGGAGAGTCGGGGCGCGGCGGAGGCGGCGTGGTGTCGGCGAGCGGTGGTGGCGACCACTCGCCGACTCACAGCCCCTCGCCCCGACTTCGACGATTGAACGCACTCCGACGGTTCGCTTCCCTCAACCGCGTCCGCAGCAGCGGGCGACGGTCCCCGCCGTCCTCGCTGTCGACCTCGCGGCGTTCGACGACCGGCTGTTCGTCGGCTTCGGACGACCCGTCGACGACCGGCGCCCGGACGGCGAACCAAGGGAAGGGGAGGTGGCACGCGACGGGATTGCCTTGGGGGGGTGGCATGGTTGCGGCCCTTCTCGTTCTTGGATCTCCTTACGAGAACCACCGCCGAGCGTGAGCGCAGTGCGGCTCTGTGGAACTGTGTGGGAGCGCTCCCACCCAACGGATGCCTTCATAGTGCGGGCAGGTAACGGCCGGGTCAACACCTCGTGCGTTCCTTTTTCAAACAGACAACGCGCCCTCGCCCGCGAACCGTTGGGAACCCGTGCACGGGGTGAAGCCTCCCGCCCTCCCAGGCCCGTCCCCGGGGCTCCACGGGCGCCCCGCGGATTCGGGGCGTGAAGCCGCCACCGCAGCTCGCGGGTCGGAACACGCGCCGGGAAAACCGGTTGAAATTCGGCACCACGGGCTTGGACCCTTGGCAGGTTGACCAGGTAGGACCGAGCTGACGCTGGGATGTCATGCAGATTCGCGATCTTCCGTACGCCGACCCCGGAGAGCCGGACGTACGGTCCGGCTTCCGGTTCCTCGTCTGGATCTTCCGCCGCCAGCTGGGCGGCCAGGCCAGGTCCATGGCCTGGGGGATTCTCCACGTGGCCTGCGTCGGCACGCTGCCGGTGATCCTGGGGCTCGCCGTCGACGCCGTCGTGGACGGCTCGGGGCGGGACCTCGCGGCCACCGCACTCCTGATGCTCGTGGTGACCCTGCTGATGGCCTTCGCCGACGCCATGCTGCACCGGGCCGCGGTCACCAACTGGATCACGGCGGCGGCGCGCGTGCAGCAGCTGCTCGCCCGGCGCACGGCCGCGTTGGGTGGCGTGCTGACCCGGCGGGTGGCGGCCGGTGAGGTGGTGAAGGTCTCCACGGGTGACGTGGAGAAGATCGGCTGGTTCGTCGAGTCGTTCTCCCGGTTCGCGGCCTGCGTCGTCGTCTCCTTCGGGGTCTGCGTGGGGCTGGTCGTCTACGAGCCCCGGCTCGGGCTGATCGTGGTCTGCGGCGTGGTGGCCGTCGTGGGCAGCGTCTTCCCCCTGCTGCCGGCGGCGACCCGGCGGGCCGACCGGGAGCGGGCGAAGTCCGGGCGGGCCACCGAGCTGGCCTCGGACACCGTCGCCGGCCTGCGGGTGCTGCGCGGCATCGGCGGCGAGGAGCTGTTCCTGGAGCGGTACCGGCGGGCCTCCCAGGAGGTCAGGGCGGCCTCCGTGCACAGCGCCCGCATGTGGTCGCTGATCGACGCCGTGCAGGTGGTGATGCCGGGTCTGCTGCTGCTGGTCGTGGTCTGGCAGGGCGCGACGCTCGCGCGTGACGGGCGGCTGTCCCCCGGCGAGCTGGTCACGGTCTACGGGGCGGTGATGTTCCTGATGTTCCCGCTGCGGATCTTCCAGGAGGTGGCGATGGCGTTCACCTTCTCCCGGCCCTCGGCCAAGCGCGCCGTGCGGGTTCTCGGGCTGCGGCGGGAGGAGAGCCCGGCGGGCGGCGAGGGCGCCGCGGACCGGCGGGACCGGCCCGCGACGGGTGAGGGCGTCCCCGATGGCGCAGCCTCCCGGGCAGCGCTCGCGAACGGGCACCTCGCGGGCCCGACGGCCGATCGCGCGGCGCCGCTCACCGGCGAGCTGTGGGACCCCGTCAGCGGTCTGCGGGTGGCCGCGGGCGAGCTGACGGCCGTCGTCTGCGGGGACCCGGACGCGGCCGAGCGGCTCGCCGAGCGGCTCGGCGGGCATCCGGCGCGCGGCGGTGGCGGGCCGTCGGTGCGGCTCGGCGGCGTGGCGTTGGACGCGGTGCCGCTGGCGGACGCCCGCACGGCCGTGCTGGTCCAGGACAAGGACCCGGTGCTGTTGTCGGGGACGCTCGGCGAACTGCTGGCGGTCCCGGCCTCCGGGCGCGTCTCGGCGGACGACGCGCTGCGGACGGCGCAGTGCGTCGACGTCCTACAGGCTCTGGCCCAGGCCGCCCCGGGCGAGGGGGGCGATCCGATGCGCACGCGCATCACCGAGCGGGGTCGTTCCCTCTCGGGTGGCCAGCGCCAGCGGTTGGCGCTGGCACGCTCGCTGATCACCGATCCCGAGGTGCTGGTGCTCGACGAGCCGACCTCGGCGGTCGACTCGCACACCGAGGCGCGGGTCGCCGACGGCATCCGTGAGCTGCGGGAGGGGCGCACCACGGTCGTGTTCACCTCCAGCCCGCTGCTGCTGGACCGGGCGCAGCGGGTGGTGTGGGTGCGCGACGGCCGGGTTGCCGCAGCGGGCACGCATCGGGAGCTGCTGCACGGCGAGCCCGGGTACCGGGCGATCGTGACGCGGGATCCGGCGGCGGAGGCGTCGGAGTCGGAGGAGGCGGACGAGTCGGAGGCGGACGGGACGTCGGCCGAGGGGCCACCGTCGGACGGCACGTCGGACGACGGGAGGTCGACCGACGGGACGTTGTCCGACACGTCCCTGGCGGACGGGTCGGAGTCCGGCGGGCTCGGCGATGCGCGCCAGCCCACCCACTACGCGGAGGAGACGGCATGATCGGCGTGAAGCCGCCGGAGTTCGACCCGGCGGGCGGCGAGCACACGACGCGGCTGCCGGTGGCCGGCCCGGCGACGGTGCGCGCGTACGTGGCGCAGCTGCTGCGCCGTCATCGTCGGGCCTTCGCGGCGCTGCTGGCGGCCAACGCCGTCGCCGTCGTGGCGTCCATGGTCGGCCCGTACCTGCTCGGGCAGGTGATCGAGGCGCTGACGGACGGCCGGGAGCTGCATCTGGGCCGCACGGTGGCGATCTTCGCGGTGGCGCTGGCGGTGCAGGCGTTCTTCGTGCGCCTGGCGGTGCTGCGTGGCGCGATGCTGGGCGAGCGGATGCTCGCCGACCTGCGGGAGGACTTCCTGGTGCGCTCGGTGGGGCTGCCGCCGGGGGTGCTGGAGCGGGCCGGGACGGGTGACCTGCTGGCCCGGATCAACACCGACATCGACCGGCTGGCGCAGGCGATGCGGGAGGCGGTGCCGCAGCTGACGATCGCGGTCGTGTGGGCCGGTCTGCTGCTGGGCGGCATCGTCGTGACGGCGCCGCCGCTGGGCGTGGGCGTGCTGCTCGCGTTGCCGGTGCTGCTGTCGGTCTGTGTGTGGTACTTCCGCAGGGCGCCGGCCGGATACCGCTCGGAGGCGGCGGGGTACGCGGCCGTGGCGGCGGTCCTGGCGGAGACGGTGGACGCGGGCCGGACGATCGAGGCCCACCGGCTGGAGGGGCAGCGGGTGGCGCTGTCGGACCAGCGGGTCAGGCAGTGGACGCGCTGGGAGGAGTACACGCTGTGGCTGCGGTCGGTCCTGATTCCGACCGTCAACGTGTACCACTCGATGATCGTCGGCGGCGTGCTGTTGCTGGGCGGCTGGTTCGTGCTGGAGGGCTGGGTCAGCGTGGGAGAGCTGACCACCGGGGCGCTGCTGGCGCAGATGATGGTCGAGCCGGTGGGGATGATCCTGCGGTGGTTCGACGAACTCCAGGTCGCGCAGGTGTCGCTGGCGCGTCTGGTGGGGGTGCGGGAGATCGAGGACGAGACCGGCGACGAGGACGCCACACCACGCGGGCGTGAGCTGAGCGCCCGACAGGTGCGGTTCGGGTACGTGGCCGACACCGACGTGCTGCACGGGGTGTCGCTGGCGGTGCCGCCGGGGACGCGGGTGGCGTTGGTGGGTCCCTCGGGCGCGGGGAAGTCGACCCTGGGCCGCCTGCTGGCCGGCATCTACGCGCCGCGGCGCGGCGAGGTCACGCTCGGCGGGGCCCGGTTGGCGGGCATGCCGGCCGAGCGGGTGCGGCAGCAGGTGGCGCTCGTCAACCAGGAGCACCACGTGTTCGTCGGTCCGCTGCGCGACAACCTGCTGCTGGCGCGGCAGGACGCCGAGGACGCCGAGCTGTGGGCGGCGTTGGGCGCGGTGGACGCCGACGGCTGGGTGCGGTCGCTGCCCGACGGACTCGACACCGAGGTCGGCTCCGGCGGGGTGAGCGTCACTCCGGCCCAGGCGCAGCAGATCGCGCTGGCGCGGCTGGTGCTGGCCGACCCCCACACGCTCGTGCTCGACGAGGCCACGTCCCTGCTGGACCCGCGGGCGGCCCGTCACCTGGAGCGCTCCCTGGCGAGGGTCCTGGACGGCCGCACGGTGATCGCGATCGCGCACCGGCTGCACACCGCACACGACGCGGACGTGATCGCGGTGGTCGAGGACGGGCGGATCAGCGAGTTGGGCAGCCACGACGAGTTGGTGGCGGCGCAGGGCGCGTACGCGGCGCTGTGGAGGTCCTGGCACAGCTGAACGCGCGGCGCGGCCGAGCGGGGGCACGCGCCTGACGGGGGCGGGCGTGCCTCGGGCGTCCGGCCACGTGCACCCCGCCGCGTGGGCTTCTGCCGTCCGGGGGAACGGCGCCTCGCACGCGGCGCGGCGCCGGGGGCCGCGGGGCGTCTGTCCTACCGTTGCCGAGCCGAGGCCGGTGCCCGTTGTCCCGTCCTCCCGCTGTCCGGCTGTTCTCGCCGCCCCCACCCGACGGCCGGAGGGAGGTGGACGGTCTCCGCCCCGGCGCGTGCGTCGTCGGAGACTGTCGCGGTCCGCCTCGCCGACGGCTGACCCCGTGGCCTCGTCACGACAAGGAGTCCCGGCCGTGTCCGTCACCCCGAGCGAGAAGGCAGCCGCGGACAGCGTGCTGCGCACCCAGTACCAGAAGTCCGTCGCCGCCTACTGGAACACCCACCAGCACGATCCGCTGAGCCTCCGGCTCGGGGAGGCGGACGGCCTCTACCACCACCACTGCGGCCTCGGCGCCTACGACCCGGCCGTCCTGAAGGGTCCGAGGAACACCCGGGACCAGCGCGTCCTCGAGGAACTGCACCGGCTGGAGTCCGCCCAGGCCGACGTCCTCCTCGACCACCTCGGCCCGATCCGCTCCCGCCACCGCGTGCTCGACGCCGGCTCCGGCCGTGGCGGCACCGCGCTGATGGCGCACGCGCGGTTCGGCTGCGAGGTGGAGGGGGTGAGCATCTCGGAGTACGAGGTCGCCTTCGCCACCGACCGGGCCACGCGGCGCGGCGTGGCCGACCGGGTGCGCTTCCACTTCAGGAACATGCTGGACTCGGGATTCACCACGGGTTCGATGCGGAGCGTCTGGACGAACGAGTCGACGATGTACGTCGAGCTGCCCGAGCTGTACGCCGAGGTCTCCCGGCTCCTGGGCCACGGCGGCCGGTACGTCTGCGTCACGGGCTGCTCCAACGACGCCGCCGGCCTGCGCTCCCGCGCGGTCAGCCGGATCGACGAGCACTACGTGTGCAACATCCATCCCCGTAGCGCGTACTTCAGGGCCATGGCGGCTCACCACCTCGTTCCACTCGCCGTCGTCGACCTGACCGCCGCGGCGCTTCCCTACTGGGAGCTGCGGGCCCGCTCCAGCGTCGCGACGGGCATCGAGGAGGCCTTCCTGGAGGCGTACCGGGAGGGCAGCTTCCACTACCTGCTCATCGCGGCCGACCGGATCTGATCCGGGAGCCGGCCACGGTCGTCACGGTCCCCGTGGCTCAGGCCGTCAGCACGACCGCGCCGACACCACTCGCCGCGCCGATGACGACGAAGGCGGGCATCAGGACCCGGTACTCCACCCAGGCACCGGCGCGGAAGCGCATGAAGCGGGGGGTGCCGAGGGGATACCACCGCTTGCCGGCTATGGGCAGCGGCCAGAGCATGGGGCAGCCGGAGATCGTGAGGGCGTCGCCCAGGGTGTGCACGATGGCGCCCACGACGATGGGGATGCCGATCCACAGGTACGGCTCGTCCTCGAAGAGCCAGGCCGCGCCGTTGCCCGGCTCGTCCAGCACCGCCGCCAGCAGCCAGGCGCTGGTCGCGCCCAGCAGCCACACGAGCACGTCGCTGGAGACCCGCGCCATCCGCCACAGCAGGCCCTCCACGGCGAGCACGACGTGGATGAAGAGGATCACCAGGACCGCCCAGCGGCCCCACGTGACGGCGGCGAAGGAGAATCCGGCGCCGACGAGCACCGCCCATATCCACGTGTGGGTGAGGGTGCGGTGGCCGCCGCTGCGGCGCCGCTCCCCCTTCGCGCGGGTGGCGTTGTAGACGGCGGCGGATATCTTCCCCAGGACGATGGCCAGCAGGCGCGAGGCGGGTCCGAAGGCCCGGGAGATCGTGGCCGAGGGCTGGTCGAGGTCGGGGGCGAGGGCCGCGCCGGCACAGATCATGGCGCCGACCACCAGCACGGGCCACGGCATCGGGTGGTCCGCGTAGGCGGCGGCCGCGCCCACCCCCAGCCATACTGCCGCTCCTGACAGTGAGTGCGCCGGTCCCATCATGGCCGCGCCCGCCCCCGTTCGAGTGGTGAGTGGTGGTGTCCGTCGGACGTGTGGTGTCGGCGGGACAGCGTAGTACCGCGCGATCTTGGCGCGGCGGCCGGTTCCCGACCGACGGGCGGGTACAGGCAGTATGGGGGCGTGACCCTTATCGATCAGATGCCGGCCGACAGTGACCCCGACGCCCTCTTCGACGCTTTCTCGACGTGGGCGACCGAGCAGGGGATCTCCCTGTATCCGGCGCAGGAGGAGGCGCTGATCGAGGTGGTCTCGGGGTCGAACGTCATCCTGTCGACCCCGACGGGCTCCGGCAAGTCCCTGGTGGCGGCCGGTGCGCACTTCGCGGCGCTGGCGCGTGATCAGGTGACCTTCTACACCGCCCCCATCAAGGCACTGGTGTCGGAGAAGTTCTTCGACCTGTGCAAGCTGTTCGGCACCGAGAACGTCGGGATGCTGACCGGTGACGCCTCGGTCAACGCCGACGCGCCGGTGATCTGCTGCACGGCCGAGGTGCTGGCCTCGATCGCGCTGCGCGACGGGGCGGCGGCCGACGTCGGCCAGGTGGTGATGGACGAGTTTCACTTCTACGCCGAGCCGGACCGGGGCTGGGCCTGGCAGATCCCGCTGCTGGAGCTGCCCCAGGCGCAGTTCGTCCTGATGTCGGCGACGCTCGGGGACGTGGCGCGGTTCGAGGAGGACCTGACGCGCCGCACCGGGCGTCCGACGGCGGTGGTCCGCTCGGCGACACGGCCGGTGCCGCTGAGCTACGAGTACCGGACGACGACGCTGACGGAGACGATCACCGAGCTGCTGGAGACGCGTCAGTCCCCGGTGTACATCGTGCACTTCACGCAGGCCCAGGCGATGGAGCGCGCGCAGGCGCTGACGAGCATCAACATGGCGACGCGGGCCGAGAAGGACGAGATCGCCGCGCTGATCGGCAGCTTCCGCTTCACGACGAGGTTCGGACGCAACCTCTCGCGCTACGTCCGGCACGGCATCGGGGTGCACCACGCGGGCATGCTGCCGAAGTACCGGCGACTGGTGGAGCGGCTGGCGCAGGCCGGGCTGCTGAAGGTGATCTGCGGCACCGACACCCTCGGGGTGGGCGTCAACGTCCCGATCCGGACGGTGCTGTTCACGGCGCTCACCAAGTACGACGGGAGCCGGGTGCGGGTGCTGCGGGCCAGGGAGTTCCACCAGATCGCGGGGCGGGCCGGGCGGGCCGGCTTCGACACCTCGGGCTTCGTGGTGGCGCAGGCCCCCGATCACGTGGTGGAGAACGAGAAGGCGCTCGCCAAGGCGGGGGACGATCCGAAGAAGCGCCGCAAGGTGGTGCGGAAGAAGGCCCCCGAGGGGTTCGTCAACTGGAGCGAGGACACCTTCCAGCGGCTGATCGCCGCCGAGCCGGAGCCGTTGACCTCGCGGTTCAGGGTGACCCACGCGATGCTGCTGTCGGTGATCGCCCGGCCGGGAGACGCGTTCGTGGCGATGCGCCGGCTGCTGGAGGACAACCACGAGCCGCGCCGGCAGCAGCTGCGGCACATCCGGCGGGCGATCGCGATCTACCGCTCGCTGGTGGACGGCGGCATCGTGGAGCGTTTGGACAGCCCCGACCCGCAGGGCCGCATCGTGCGGCTCACGGTGGACCTCCAGGCAGACTTCGCGCTGAACCAGCCGCTGTCGACGTTCGCGCTGGCCGCGTTCGAGCTGCTGGACCCGCAGTCGCCCTCCTACGCGCTGGACATGGTGTCGGTCGTGGAGTCGACGCTGGACGATCCCCGGCAGATCCTGGCCGCACAGCAGAGCAAGGCGCGCGCCGAGGCCGTCGCGGCCATGAAGGCGGACGGGGTGGAGTACGAGGAGCGGATGGAGCGGCTGATGGACGTGGGGTACCCGCGCCCGCTGGAGGAGCTGCTCTTCCACGCCTACGGGGTCTACCGCAGGAGTCATCCGTGGGTGGGTGATCATCCGTTGTCTCCGAAGTCGGTCGTGCGGGACATGTACGAGCGGGCGATGACGTTCTCCGAGTTCGTCGCGCACTACGAGCTGGCGCGGACGGAGGGGATCGTGCTGCGGTACCTCGCCAGCGCCTACAAGGCGTTGGAGCACACCGTGCCGGAGGACCTGAAGTCCGAGGACCTGCAGGACATCACCGCGTGGCTGGGCGAGATGGTCCGCCAGGTGGACTCCAGCCTGCTGGACGAGTGGGAGCAGCTGGCCAACCCCGAGGCCGAGGACCCCGACGAGGCCAGGGACCGGGCCGACCAGGTGGCGCCGGTGACGGCCAACCCGCGGGCGTTCCGGGTGTTGGTGCGCAACGCGATGTTCCGCCGGGTGGAGTTGGCGGCGCTCGGCGACGTCGAGGAGCTGGGCAGGCTCGACGGCGAGGCCGGCTGGGACGCGGACGCGTGGGAGCAGGCGTTGGCGGGCTACTGGGAGGAGTACGAGGAGATCGGCACGGGCCCGGACGCGCGAGGGCCGCGGCTGCTGCGGATCGAGGAGCGACCGGAGGACGGTCTGTGGCGGGTGCGGCAGACCTTCGACGACCCGGAGGATGACCACGACTGGGGCGTCGCGGCCGAGGTGGACCTGACGGCGTCGGCGGCGGAGGGCCTCGCCGTCGTGAAGGTGACCGACGTCGGCCCCCTGTGAGGGGCGGCCGCGGCCGGCCGGGCGCGTGCCACGGCCAGCGTCCGGCGCAACGCGGTGCCGTACCAGCGGATCTCCTCCGGCTCGCTCGCCGTCAGGAGGCCGAGGGCCGCGCCGTGGGCCGTGTCGTCGGGCAGGGGCGGGCGCAGGCGTCGCAGCAGGGTGCGTTCGTGGGGGTCGGGCACGGCGGCGGCGAGGTCGGGCGGTGGGAGGACGGCGGCGAGTGCCGCCGCCGCCTCCCAGGAGTTCCTCGCGTGCCGGGTGAACAGGCTCGTGTGGCGGCCGCGCCATCGGCGGGGCCGGTGGTCGGCCCCGGTGCGCAGGAGCAGGCGCAGCTCCCGGGGAGGCGGGCCGCTCAGCCACTCGGGGCGCCACCGCAGGAGGAGCGCCAGCTCGGCGGCGGAGTAACGCCACGCGGGCTCGCTCCCTCTTCCCTCGCCGAGCGTGACGGGCGCCAGGCAGCCGCCGCGCGCGAGGCGACGGAAACGGGCCGGGCTGACGCGCAGCAGCGCCGCGCCCTGGGCGGCGTCGACCAGCCGGACGCGGGCGCGCAGTGAGGGACGGAAGCCTCGGACGGCGCTCAGCCGGTCCAGTTCGGTGCGCGGCACCCGGCGCCGCCAGGGGATCTCCGTGGGAACGGTGCGGAGGTGGCCGAGCCGCACGGCGAGGTCGATCTCCCGCCGTGTCAGGCCGAGAGCCTGGGCCGCCTCACGGCTGGTGACCGTCTGCTGGGGGACGGGGGTGACGAGGGCTGGGGCGAACGACATGACACACTCCTCGCGGCGACATGACTACCGTGCGTCATTATTCTAGCCACGAAAAGTCACGCTAAGCAACTCTGAGTCACCGACAGTTCGGAGGGCGGCCGAGAGGCCACACCCGGCGGATCAGTGCGGGTCGCGCGCCGCCAGCCCCATATGCTCGCCCACCTTGTTCACCAGGAGGGTCATCTCGTACCCGACCTGACCGATGTCGGCGTCGGCGCCGGTGAGTACGCACAGGCAACTGCCGTCGCCGGCCGCCGTCACGAACAGCACGCCGTCCTCGAACTCGATCATCGTCTGCCGAACGTCACCGCACTGGAAGTGCTCGCCAACGCCGTTGGCGAGACTGTGCAGGCCGGACGCGACGGCGGCGAGGTGCTCGGCGCTGCTGCGCCGCAGCCCACGGCTGATCGCGGTGACCAACCCGTCGCTGGACAGCAGCAGGACGTGCCGCACCCGGGACACTCGCTGCGCCAGGTCGTCCAGCAGCCAGTCGAGCGTGGTGCCCAGTGCCATCCCCAGCTCCCCCTTCTCGTAAGGCGACTGCTGAGTCAGCCTTCCCCAGTAACGGGCTGTCGGCAACCATTTCCGCAGCACCGCTATCCGGAAGCGACCGTACCGTTTCCTCTGGTCAACCACGCGGGCGGGGCCGCGTCCGGCGCCGAACCGCTCCGTGGCGGCCTCAGCGGCCCAACTCCCTGCGCCCCACGCGGCGCAGTCGACGCCGCTGGGAGGAGTCCAGTGCGAGGTACGCCACAGCGGGGACGCCCACCATGACCAGGGCCGCGACCCAGAAGTTCGTCAGGATCCACAGCACCAGCCCTGCGCCGACCGCGCCGACCGCGATCTTGGCTCCACGAGACATCGTCCCAACCTCCTTGGCCACGGCGGCGGATGCCGCTCTCCGTGTCGGACCCACGCGCCCTCCGGGTGAGCCGACTTCCAGTGTCCCTCGTTCGCCCCTCGTTCCGCCGCCGTCGACCGGGTCCGGCCGTCGCCGGGACGGCCGTCGCGTCCGCTCACTTTGGTACGCTTCGAGACTCCGCCCTGACTAGTCAAATTTGATGACCGAAGGAGTCGACCAGCGTCGTGACCTCGCTCACCAGCTGTGCGGCCGTCTTCCTGCCCGCCGACCCGCCGCGCGCCTCCCGGGTCGCCTTCTGGCATCCCGACCGGGAGCCCCCGGGCGAGACGGAGGACCTCACCGTCGTCCTCCCCGCGTCAGACGGCCCTCCCGCGCCCCGGACCGTTCCGGCCAGGGTGCTGGCGCTGCGCGACGCGCTGCCGGTCCTCACCCGGGCCCGCGCCGCCGGGGGCGACCCGGCCGCCGCGTTCTGGGGTGCCGCCGCCGTCCTGGCCCTGCAACTGGCGGCCCGGGGACGGCTGCTGCCCGGCCTCACCGCGGCCGACCACGACGCCTGGCGCCTCGCCCCGCTGGAGCCGGCCGACGCCCAGCGGCTGACGGAGCTGGCCGCCGCCATGCCGACCCACGCCCACGCCGTCGCCCTCGCCACGGCACCCGACCACGAGCCGCTGCTGCCGCACCCCGACCGCCTGCTGCGTGCCTTCCTCGACGCCGTCGCCGACACGCTGCCGCGTACCCCGGCCGCCGCCCTCGCCGCCGGCGGTCCCGCGTTCGCGCGGGCCGACGCGCACGAGCGGACCTGGCCCGAGCATCGCGGCTGGGCCCGGGAGGTCGCGGCCGGACACGACACCGGGGTGCGCCTGTCGTTGCGCGTCGAGGTTCTCGACCTGCCGGAGCACCCCGCGCGGCACGAGCACCACGCCGACGGCGGGTCCGCCGGCTTCCGCGCCGTCCTCCAGGTCCACAGCCTGAGCGACCCCACCGTCGTCGCCGACGCCGCCGAGCTGTGGTCGGGCTCCTCACGCGCGCTCGACGCGTTCGGCCCACGGGCCCAGGCCGACACCCTGCTCACCCTCCGACGCGCCGCCGCGGCCTGGCAGCCGCTGGCTCCGCTGCTGACCGCCGCCGTGCCCGACGCGGTGGACCTCGCGGAGGAGGAGGTCGCCGAACTGCTCGGCGAACCGGTGAGCCGCGCCCTCACAGCCGCAGGCGTCCCGGTGCACTGGCCCCGCCATCTCCTGCGGGCCCTGACCGCCCACGTCGTCGTCGGCCCCGACACCGCCGACGAGGACGGCGGGAGCGACGGCACCGGGTCGGCCACGCGGCACGGCTCGCCCTCGCTGCTGGCCCCCGAGCAGTTGCTGCGCTTCAGCTGGCGGGTCGCGGTCGGCGACGCCTCCCTCACCCGCGCCGAGCTCGACCGGCTCGCCGAGGCCGGCCGCCCCCTGGTGCGTCTGCGCGACCAGTGGGTGCTGCTCGACCCCGAACGGCTGCGCCGCCTGCGCGACCGTCGCGACCGCCATGTCACCCCGGCGCAGGCGCTGGGCGCGGTCCTGGCCGGCAGCCTCGAAGAGCAGGACGAGGAGCGGGACGAGGAGCGGAGCGAGGAGGCAGCGGCGGCGGAACGGGTGGAGGTGCGTGCCACCGGCTGGCTGGCGGACCTCCTCGACCGCCTCGCCCACCCCGAGAGCGCCACCGGCCCCGACGCCGCGAACGGCACCGTCCCGCCGCCCCCGCGGCTCGCGGCCACCCTGCGCGACTACCAGCTGCGCGGTCTGGCCTGGCTGGACCGCCTGACCTCGCTGGGCCTCGGCGCCTGCCTCGCCGACGACATGGGCCTGGGCAAGACGGTCACGCTCATCGCCCTCCACCTGCGCCGGCAGCTCACCCCGGCCACCGCGGGCCCCACCCTCGTCGTCTGTCCCGCCTCACTGCTCGGGACCTGGGAGCGGGAGGTCGCCCGGTTCGCCCCCGGCACGCCGACGCGCCGCTACCACGGCGCCGCCCGCGAGCTGCCGCCCCACCCCACCGAACGCGGCATCGGCACCGACACCGCCGGCCACCGCGACGACCACACCGCAGGCCACGGCGACGCCGACCACCGTGACCCCGGGCTCGTCCTGACCACCTACGGCACGATGCGACGCGACGCCGCGCTGCTGGCCAAGGCCACCGACTGGTCCCTCGTCGTCGCCGACGAGGCCCAACACGTGAAGAACCCCCTGTCGGACACGGCCAGGCAGCTGCGCACCATCCCCTCCCGGGCCCGGGTCGCGCTCACCGGCACCCCCGTCGAGAACGACCTCTCCGAGCTGTGGGCGATCCTGGACTGGACCACCCCGGGACTGCTGGGCCGCCGCGCCACCTTCCGCCGCCGCTACGCCGCCGCCGTCGAGGGCGGCACCGACCCGGCGGCGGCCGAGCGCCTCGCCCGCCTGGTCCGCCCGTTCCTGCTGCGCCGCCGGAAGACCGACCCCGGCATCGCCCCGGAACTCCCCCCGAAGACCGAGACCGACCACGCCGTGTCGCTCACCCGCGAACAGGCGGCGCTGTACGAGGCGACGGTCCGCGAGGGCCTGGCCGCCGTGTCCGAGGCCGACGGCCTCGCGCGCCGGGGCCTGGTGATCCGGCTCCTGACCTCCCTCAAGCAGATCTGCAACCACCCGGCGCACTTCCTGAAGGAGGACCCCACCGGCGACGACGGCGCCGCCGTTCGGCTGCGGGGCCGTTCGGGGAAGCTGGAGCTCTTCGACGAGCTGCTGGAGACGATCCTCGCGAGTGGTGGCAGCGTGCTGGTCTTCACCCAGTACGTGCGGATGGCGCGGCTGCTCCAGGCGCACCTGTCGGCGCGTGGCGTCGACAGTCTGCTGCTGCACGGCGGCACCCCGGTGCCGCGCCGCGAGGAGATGGTGCGGCGGTTCTCCGCGGGCGAGGTGCCGGTGTTCCTGCTGTCGCTCAAGGCGGCCGGCACCGGGCTCACCCTCACCCGGGCCGAGCACGTGGTCCACTTCGACCGCTGGTGGAACCCGGCCGTCGAGGCCCAGGCGACCGACCGCGCCCACCGCATCGGGCAGGACCGTCCGGTCCAGGTCCACCGGCTGATCGCCGAGGGGACGGTCGAGGACCGCATCGACGCGTTGCTGCGCCGCAAACGGGAGCTGGCCGAGGCGGTGCTGGGCGCGGGGGCGTCGGGCGAGGCCGCCCTCACCGAGCTGTCCGACGACGACCTCGCCGCGCTCGTCCGGCTCCAGGACCGACCGGGAGGTGAGGGTCGTGGCCGAGGCTGACACCGACGAACGGGTCTACGCCGCGCCGCCGCCGGCCCGGGGCCGCGGGTTCGCGGTCACCTGGTGGGGGCAGCGCTGGCTGCGGGCGCTGGAGGACACCGCCCTGGACGGAGCGCTGGTGCGGCAGGGCCGTCGCCACGCGCGGGCCGGCGCCGTCGGCGCCGTCTCGGTGCGGCCCGGCAGGCTGACCGCCGTCGTGCGGGACGCCGACGGCACCGCTCACCGCGCGGACGTGCTGCTGCGACAGCTGACCGCGGCGGAGTGGGACCGGCTGCTGTCGGCGATCGCGCGGGAGGCCGGCCACCTGGCCGCGTTGCTGGACGCCGAACTGCCGCCGGCGCTGGTCGAGGACGCGGAGGCCGCCGGCGTCGAGCTGCTGCCCGGCATCGGGGACCTGGAGCCGTCCTGCGAGTGCGGCGAGTGGGACCACTGCGCGCACACCGCGGCCCTGTGCTACCAGGTGGCCCGGGTTCTCGACGCCGACCCGTTCGTGGTCCTGCGGCTGCGGGGGCGCACCGAGCGGGCGCTGCTGACGGAGCTGCGGCGTCGCTCCCGGCGGGACGGCGAGGAGCGGACGCCGCCCGAGGCCGCCTCGGCCGTGGCCGAGCCGGCCGGGCTGCCCGCGGCGGAGGCGTACGCGCGGCCCGTCGCGCCGCTGCCGCCCCCGCCCCCGCCGGTGGCGCGGGCGGGCACCCCGGCCACCTTCGCGGGGGACATGCCTCCGGGGCCCGGACTCGACGTCGGCGCGCTGGAGTTCCTGGCCGCCTCGGCGGCGCGGCGGGCGCGGGGCCTGCTCGCCGCGGCGCTGGCGCCGGTCACGGGGGACGCCGCGCGGGGAACGGCCGAGCCCGGCGCACCCGGCGCGTTCGACGAGCCGGGCGCGTTGGACGAGTCGGCGGGCGCGTCCGCGAGGACCGACGCGTTCGAGAGGACCGGCGCGTCCGACGAGCTGGACGGGCCCGGTGAGCACGAGGGGCTCGACGGACTCGACGGACTCGACGAGTGGCAGGACGCCGCACGGCTGGCCTCGCAGGAGCCGCCCGCACGGGTCCTGCGACGCCTGGCCGAGGGCTGCGGGCGCACCCCCGAGGAGCTGGAGCTCGCCGCGCGGGCCTGGCGGCTGGGCGGCCCGCCGGCCCTCGCGGTCCTGGAGGACGCGGCCCTGCCGGTGCCGGCGCGGGCGGTCGCGCTGCTCGCCACGGCCTGGGAACGGGAGGACCCCGCCGCCCGGCCCGCCACGCGCCGTGCCGGCAACCGGTGGACGGTCGTGGGCGGCGACGCCCAGCTGCGCTGCGGCCCCGACGGCCGGTGGTGGCCCTACCGGCGCCGCGGCGGCCGGTGGGTCCCGGTGGGCCCGGCGGAGGCGGAACCCACCGCTGCCCTGGCCGCCGCGCTCGGCGACGACCAGGGCAGCGAGGAGTGAGGCGCGCGAGACGTCAGGCGAGCGCCTCCAGGACCGGGTAGTACCCGCCGGACTGCCCGGACGCCGTGGGGTGGTAGGAGTCGTTGACCGGCCAGGTCACCGAGTGCAGCCACTCGCTGTCCGAGCAGATCTCGTGCCCGGCGAACGTCGTGCGCACGTCGCCGAAGGCGAAGCCGTGGTCGGCGGCGCGCTTGCTGGTCACGTCGGCGAGGAGGTCGGCCGCGCCGTTGATGGCGGCGCGGGACTCCTCGCTGATGCCGAGGAAGCAGCTGCCGTCCAGCTCGTACATCCGCGGATAGCCGAGCACGACGACCTGGGCGTTGGGGGCCCGGTCCCTGATGGCGGTGTAGGTGGAGTCCAGCACCCCGGGCAGGGTGTCGGAGATGTACGCGCGCGCCTCGTTCACCCGGGAGACGCAGGCGCTGGTGCCCTGGAGGACGCAGGTCATCATGGTGTCGCCGAAGCCCGCGTCGTTGCCACCGATGCTGATGCTGACGAGGGTGGTGCCGGAGTCCAGCGCACCGAGCTGGTTCGCCAGCACGTCCTCGGTGGTGGCGCCCGCGCAGGCGGCGAACGTGAAGGAGTCCGGAGCGTTGGCGTCGGCCCAGAGCTCCGGGTAGGCCACGGTGCTCCGCCGGCAGTCGCCGCTGCCGCTGTCGTAGCTGCCGGCGCCGACGCCGGAGGAGTAGGAGTCGCCCAGTGCCACGTAGGCGGTGGCGGCGGCCGTGCTGTCCAGTGCGACGGCCGTGGGGGCCAGGGTGGTGACGCCGAGCGCGAGGACCGCTGTGGCGGCCGCCGTCACCATGCGGCGCAGCTTCATTGATGCTCCCTCAGTCTGGTGTGGGGGGAAGGGGAATGGAGCCAGACAGCAGCGTTCTACCCGCGTCACGACATGAGCACGCCAACGCGACGTCACGCCACGTCCACAGCAACGAGACGGGCGCCCCGAGGTGACGCGCCGGACTTTTCGAAGGGGTTGTCGAAAGCCCGGACGCGGATTAGCGTGATCCAACAGCACAGAACAGATCCCAACAGCGCGGCCCGGTCACCGTGACCCGCGCGACGCCCGAGGAGACACATGGACACCCGGCCCGAGGACGACCGGCCCCGTTACTTCGAGGACCCCTCCCCCGGCAGCGGCGCCCTCCCCGCCCGCGCGTGGTACGCCGCCTCCGACGCCGCCCGGCTCTCGCTCAACGGCAGCTGGGCCTTCCGCCTCTCCCCCACCGCCGAGGGCGGTGACCTCGGCTTCGTCGGCGACGAGCCCGAGGCCACCGCCGGCTGGGGCGAGCTGACCGTGCCGGGCCACTGGGTCCTCCAGGGGCACGGCGCCCCGGCGTACACCAACGTGAGGTATCCGTTCCCCGTCGACCCGCCCCGGGTGCCGACCGAGAACCCCACCGGCGACCACCGCCGCGTCTTCGACCTCCCCGCCGACTGGCCCGCCGGCGGCGAGAGCGTCCTGCGTTTCGACGGCGTGGAGTCCTGCGCCCGGGTCTGGCTGAACGGGCAGGAGCTCGGCACCTTCACCGGCTCCCGGCTGCCGCACGAGTTCGCCGTCGGTCACCTGCTGCGCGAGCGCGGCAACGTGCTGGCCGTCCGCGTCCACCAGTGGTCGGCCGGGTCGTACCTGGAGGACCAGGACATGTGGTGGCTGCCGGGCATCTTCCGCGACGTGACCCTGCTGCACCGCCCCGAGTCCTCCCCCGCCGACTTCTTCGTGCACGCCGGCTACGACCACACCACCGGCCTCGGCACGCTGCGCGTGGACTGCGCCACACCCGGCCGCGTCACCGTGCCCGAACTCGGCCTGGACCTCGCCACCGGCGAGGAGGGCAGCGTGGCCGTCGAGCCGTGGAGCGCCGAGCTGCCCCGCCTCTACGACGCGACGCTCGCCACCGACGGGGAGCGCGTCCCGCTGCGGGTCGGCTTCCGCACCGTCGGCGTGGTCGACGGGCTCTTCCGGGCCAACGGCCGGCGCATCCTCTTCCGGGGCGTGAACCGCCACGAGTTCCACCCCGAGACCGGCCGCGCCGTGGACCTGGAGACCATGCGGCGCGACATCCTGCTGATGAAGCAGCACAACATCAACGCCGTCCGCACCAGCCACTACCCGCCCCACCCCGCGTTCCTCGACCTCTGCGACGAGCTCGGCCTGTGGGTCATCGACGAGTGCGACCTGGAGACCCACGGCTTCTGCGAGTTCGAGGGCTGGCGCGGGAACCCCGTCGCCGACGAGCGGTGGACCCCCGCCCTCGTGGACCGCGCGCAGCGCATGGTCGAGCGCGACAAGAACCACCCCTCGGTGGTCGTGTGGTCCCTGGGCAACGAGTGCTGGTCGGGGGACGGCCTGTCCGCGATGGCCGCCTGGATCCGCGAGCGCGACCCCTCCCGCGCTCTCCACTACGAGAACGACTACTCCTACCCCGACAGCGACTTCTACTCGCGGATGTACGCCTCGCACGCCGAGGTGGAGGCCATCGGCCGCCGCGAGGAGAAGCCCCTGCCCGACCCGGAGCTGGACGCCCACCGCCGCTCGCTGCCGTTCATCCAGTGCGAGTACGCCCACGCGATGGGCAACGGGCCGGGTGGCCTGGCCGACTACCAGCGGCTGTTCGAGACCTACGAGCGCTGCCAGGGCGGCTTCGTCTGGGAGTGGATCGACCACGGTCTGCCGAAGCGAACCCCCGACGGCCGCACGTACTTCGGCTACGGCGGGGACTTCGGCGAAGAACTGCACGACGGCAACTTCGTCTGCGACGGGCTCCTCCTGCCCGACCGCACCCCCTCCCCCGGCCTGGTCGAGTACAAGAAGGTCATCGAGCCGGTCCGCATCACCGGCGACGGGGCGGCGGGGCGGGTCACCGTCGCCAACGGGCACGACTTCGCCGACACCTCCCACCTCGCCTTCGAGTGGGTCTACGAGGTGGAGGGGCGGGTGCTGGGCACGGGGCCGCTGGCGGTGCCCGTGCTCGCGCCCGGGGAGTCCGCCGAGGTCGCGTTGCCCGCGGTGCCCGCCGGCGAGACGGCCGGCGAGGGCGACGGCGACGGCGAGGCGGTGTGGACGATCCGCGCCGCGCTCGCCGAGGACGCCCCGTGGGCCGAGCGCGGCCACCTGGTCGCCTGGGGCCAGCTGCCCGCGTCCCCCCGGCCCCGCCCGGTGGTGCCCGCGGCGCCGGGCGCCACGCCCCGCCGGGACGGGGACGTCGTCCGGCTGGGCCCGGCCACCTTCGACGCGGCCTCCGGCGCCCTGCGCGAGCTCGACGGTCTGAGGCTGCGGGAGGCGCCGCGGCTGGACGTCTGGCGGGCGCCGACCGACAACGACATGGGGGCCTCCTGGCAGGAGGACGTCCGCTACGGCCTGGTGTGGCGGGAGCTCGGACTGCACCGGATGCGCCACCGCGTCGACGCCGTCGAACTCGGCGAGGACGCGCTGACCGTCCGCACCCGCGTCGCGCCGGCCGCCACCGACGTCGGACTCCTCACCGAGTACCGCTGGACGGCCGACGACCGGGAGCTGCGGCTGACGGTCACCGTCACGCCCGACGGCGCCTGGCGCCACCCGCTGCCCCGGCTCGGCCTGCGCCTGGCGCTGGACGCGTCCGTCGACCAGGCGACCTGGTTCGGTGGCGGGCCCGGCGAGGCCTACCCCGACACCCGCGCCGCCTCGCGCCTCGGCCGGTACACGATGGCCGTCGAGGCCCTGCAGACGCCGTACGTCCGGCCGCAGGAGAACGGCGCGAGGAGCGACGTCCGGTGGGCGGAGCTGAGGGACGCGGCCGGCCGTGGGCTGAGGATGGCCGCCGGTGCCGACCCGTTCTGGTTCACGGCCCGGCACTGGACCAGCGAGGAGGTGGACGCCGCCGAGCACACCACGGACCTGACGCCCGGCGACGCCGTGTGGGTCAACCTCGACCACGGGCAGCACGGCATCGGCAGCCAGTCCTGCGGGCCCGGCCCTCTGCCCCAGTACCACCTGACCGTGGCCCCCGCGGAGTTCTCCGTGGCCTTCACCGCCGTGGGGCGCGACGGCTCCTAGCAGCCGACGCGAGGGGCGGATCGCCACGGCGGGCCGATCTCAGGAGGCGGGGCCCGGCCACGATCCCGGTGCGTGCCGGGAGGCGATGGCCGGGCCCCGCCGTCCTGCGCCCTTCGGTGTGCCGCGTCCATTCGCGTTCATTCCGGTTTCCTGCCGAGGAGGGTGAGGAGGGCGGTGTGGTAGGTGGCCTGGACGGCGGGGAGGGTGGCGGTGCGGACGCGTTCGTCGGTGGCGTGGAGGCCGACGTGGTCGACGCCGAAGCCGGCGGTGGCGGGGATGCCCAGGCCCGCGAGGTAGTTGCCGATGTTGGAGGGGCCGGCGATCTTCGGGCGGGGCGCGAGGCCGTGGGCGCGGGCGGCCGTGAGGAGGGCGGTGCGGAGCGGGGCGTGTGCGGGCAGGGCGTAGGGCGGCCAGCGGGTGTGGGGCTCGACGCGGGTGGGTGGGGTGGCGGGCCACGCCTGGTCGACGGTCTCGGCGGCCGTCGCGAGGAGGCGGTGGGTCGCGGCGTCGTCGAAGGCGGGGGTGGTGCGGAGGTCGACGTTGAGGGTGCACAGGTCGGGGGTGACGGAGTAGCCCTGGCCGCCGGTGATGGCTGTGACCGTGACCTTCCCCGGCAGCGGGAAGGCGGCGTCGCCCGAGGGTGGCTCGGCCGCGTCCAGGAGCCGGATGAGGTGGGCGGCCTTGGCGATGGCGCCGGGGGTGGGTGTGCGCCCGCCGGAGTGTGAGGCCACGCCGTGGACGTGAACCTGGGCGCGGTGGACGCCGCGGCCGCCGACGACGAGGTGGTCGATGCCGGGGTAGCCGATCATGACGCCGGCGACGGGGCGGGGGGCGTCGGGGCCCTCGACGTAGCGTTTCGCGCCGCCGAAGCCGCCGGTGTGCTCGTCGAGGTCGAACAGCAGGGCGAGGCTGCCGTGGAGGGCGTCGGCATGGTCGGCGAGGCGTGCGGCGACGTGGCAGAAGACGGCGACGGCGGCCTTGGAGTCGGCCGAACCCCTCCCCCACAGCCAGCCGTCGTCGTCGAGGTGGCCCGAGGTGGGCGGGTGCGTCCAGGCGGCCTCGTCGCCGAACGGGGCGGTGTCGAGGCAGGCGTCGAGGACCCAGTGGGGTCCGGGGCGGGCGCCGGGGACGGTGGCGGTGACGGCGACGGGTGCGCCGGCGGCGTCGTGCAGCACGCGGGGCGCGAGGTCGCGGTCGCGCATCCAGGCGGCGAGGGCAGCGATGACGGGTTCGTAGGCGTCGATGCCGGCGCGGCTGGGGATGCGCACCAGGGTCCTGGCGAGGTCCAGAACGCTGTCGTGGTCCTCCTCGGCCCAGCGCGACACGTCCGAGGCGCCGGGATGGGCGGCATGGCTCACGGGGTGTGTCCTGCTTGGGCGGCAGGATGCGGGCGGCACACGGATTCCGCCCGCCTCCCGCCCCGGCCCACGCACCCCTCTCGGCCCTCCGTCCCCACGCCACTCATGTGTGAACACATACACCTAGCTTGTCGACAAAACCTTTCGTCCCGTCAGACGAGGAGAAAGTCGGCCTCCCCGGCCTTCACGGCCAGGATGAAGCGTTCGATCTCGCGCGGCGAACAGATCAGCGCCGGCCCGTCCGGGTCGTTCGACTGACGCAGCGCGACCCGCCCGTCCCCCAACCGGAGCGCCTCGACGCAGCTGCCGCCGTTGCCCCCGCTCCAGGGCTTGCGCCAGCCGGTCGTACCGAGCTGCGCGGCGGGCATGCCGTTGTAGATGCGATCCATGGCTCAGATCTCCTTGCGAATACCACTGAGAAACGCCTCGGTGCGGTGCACGGGCACCGCCTGGGCGCACATCCGGTCCAACGCCTCCCGGAAGGCGGCGACGTCCTCCCGTTGGTCGAAGTAGGCCGCGCCGACGAGGTTCTCCGAACAGGCGACGTCGGAGAGCTCGGGGAGCGGGAACCGGAAGATGTGGAAGGGCCCGTACATCGCCGGATGCGGGCCCGCGGTGAACGGCATGATCTGCAGCCGTACGTTGGAGGAGGCGGTGGCCTCGACGAGGCGCGTGATCTGGGCGCGCATGACGTTGGGGTGGCCGATGGGCCGCCGCAGCACGGTCTCGTCCATGACCACCCACAGCATGGTCGGCTCCTTGCGCGTGAGCACCTCCTGCCGGGTCAGGCGCAGGGCGACGAGCCGCTCGATCTCCTCGGCGGGAGCGTGGGGCATGCCGGCGCGCAACACCGTCGTGGCGTAGGCCTCCGTCTGCAACAGGCCGGGAACGTAGTGGGGTTCGTAGGCACGGATCTGGTCGGCCTCGGCCTCCAGGCTCACGAAGGCGCTGAACCACTCGGGGAGGACGTCGCGGTACCGGTGCCACCAGCCGGGGCGGTTGGCCTCGCGGGCGAGGTTGACGAAGCCGTCGAGCTCGGCCGGCTCGGTGACGCCGTACAGCCGCAACAGCTTCTCGACGTAGGGGACCTTGAGGCCGACCTGGGCCTTCTCCATGCGGCGGATGGTGGCGTGCGTGACGTCCAGCGCCCGCGCGGCCTCCTCGAAGGACAGCCCGGCACGCTCGCGCAGCACCTGGAGACGCCTGCCGAGCACCACACGCAGGACCGTGGCGGCTCCGCTCGCCTGACCGCCCGTCACCACGCCCCGTCCTTCACCCCGGCTGCCTCCGTCTGACGTCGTGTCCGACAGTCTGCCACGACGCCGACTCAGTGCAACAGTCTGATATCGACGATTCTGTAATTTGCAGTATGCCTCTTGCCGGATGCGAGCTGCGCTGCTCACAGTAGGACAGTGGCATCCTCTCCGCACCTCGCGCCCCCGACGCGTCATGACGGTTCCCTCCGGCCGGGCGAGCGTCTGAGCTTCCGCCTCCCCGCCGTCGAGACCGCGGTCGCCGAGGCGCGAAGACGCCTACGCTGCCAGCTCTCCCGGTGGGGGATAACGCAGGAGGCCTGCGACGACGCCCAGTTGGTCATCTCCGAGCTCGTCACCAACGCGCTGCGGCACACCGCCAGCGAGACGGTCGGCTGCGAGGCACGGCTGATGGGAGCGCTGATCCGGGTGGCCGTCGCCAGCGACGGCGCCGGGCCAGGCCAGGAGCCGTCCCGGGCCGCGGAGGAGGACGAGAACGGGCGCGGCCTGTTCCTGGTCTGCGCGCTGGCCGAACGGTGGGGGGTGCGACCGCAGGACTCCGGACGAGGCCACATCGTCTGGGCCGACCTCGCCACCAGGCCCGGCTGTCAGCGCTGACCCCGACCGCCCGCATCCTGGACCCCTCCCGTGTCACCCCGGGCCGTGGTGACACGATCGGCACACCAAGCCGAATGGCGTTCGGCCCACCGGACCCCGGCTGCCCGCGCGGTGCGGCGGGTCGCGTCCGCACCACCGACGTCCGGGAGGCACCACACCGTGACCACCGCGCCCTCCACGACCCCCGCTGTCTCCTCCCCCGACGCCACCGCCCCGGGGAGCAACGCCCGGGCCACCGCGCTGTCGCTGTGGTACCCGCGACCCGCCCAGCGGTGGCTCGAGGCCCTGCCGGTCGGCAACGGCCGCCTCGGGGCGATGGTGTACGGCGGCATCGGCGCGGAGGAACTCCAGCTCAACGAGGACACGGTGTGGGCCGGCGGCCCCCACGACCACGACAACCCCCGGGCGCTGTCGTCGCTCGGGGAGGTGCGGCGGCTGGTCTTCGCGGGCGAGTGGGACAGGGCCGCCCGGCTCGTCGACGCTGACCTGATGGGCGTTCCGGTGCGGCAGTCGCCCTACCAGACCGTGGGCAGCCTCCGCCTGCTCTTCCCCGGCCTCGACGACGACGCCGTGACCGACTACCGGCGCGAGCTCGACCTCGCGAGCGCCGTCCACACGGTGAGCTTCCTGCACGGCGGCACCCGTCACCGGCGCGAGGTCCTCGCCAGCGCCGTCGACCAGGTGATCGCCGTGCGGCTGACCGCCGACGCCCCCGGCGCCGTCTCCCTGGCCGTCTCCCTCGACGGGCCCCTGGCCGGAGAGGCGTTCACCCTCGCCCCTCCCGGCCCCGGCTCCTCCCCCGGTTCCCTCGCCGGCACGGCGACCCTCGCCCTCGACGGCCGGGGCGAGGACGTCGACGGCGTCGCCGGACGAGTGCGCTTCCGCGCGCTGGCCCGTGTGGTCCGCGAGGGCGGCGAGGTGAGCGCGCGCGACGGGCGGCTGCACGTCACGGCCGCCGACGCGGTGACGCTGCTGGTGTCGGTGGGCACCAACCACGTCAGCTGGCAGGACCTGAGCGCCGACCCGGCGCGGCGGGCGGCGGACCCGCTGGACGCGGCGGCGGCGCTGCCGTACACGGAGCTGCGGCGCCGGCACGTGGCCGACCACCAGCGGCTGTTCGGCCGCGTCGAGCTGGAGCTGCCGGCCACGGCGGCGTCCACGCGGCCGACCGACGAGCGCGTCGCGTCGTTCGCCGAGGACCCCGATCCGCAGCTGGTCGCCCTGTACTTCCAGTACGGCCGCTACCTGCTGGTCTCCTGCTCGCGGCCCGGTACCCAGCCCGCCAACCTCCAGGGTCTGTGGAACGACATGACCGACCCGCCGTGGGGCTGCAAGTTCACGATCAACATCAACACCGAGATGAACTACTGGCCCGCCGCCCCGACCAACCTGCTGGAGTGCTGGGAGCCGCTGCTGGCCCTGCTGCGCGAGCTGCGCGTGGCCGGCGCACGCACGGCCCGCGCGAGCTACGGCGCGCGCGGCTGGGTCGCCCACCACAACACCAACGCCTGGCGCGCCACCGCGCCGACGGACGGCGCGTTCTGGGGCATGTGGCCCACCGGCGGCGCGTGGCTGGCGCTCACGGTGTGGGAGCACCACCGCTTCACCGGTGACCTCGACACGCTCCGCGCGCACTACCCCGTGCTCGCGGACGCGGCCCGCTTCTTCCTCGACACCCTCGTTCCCGACCCCACGAGCGGCTTCCTCGTCACCTGCCCGTCCGTCTCCCCGGAGAACGCCCACCACCCGGGCGAGGGCGGCTCGCTGTGCGCCGGGCCGACGATGGACAGCCAGATCCTGCGGGACCTGTTCGCCGCCGTCGCCGCCGCCTCCGAACTGCTCGAGCGCGACGCCGCGTTGCGCGCCGAGGTGCGGGCGGCGGCGGACCGGCTGCCGCCGATGCGGGTCGGTGCCCTCGGCCAGCTCCAGGAGTGGCAGGAGGACTGGGACGCCGACGCGCCCGAGCAGGACCACCGGCACGTCTCCCACCTCTACGGCCTGCACCCGAGCAACCAGATCAGCCGGCACACCCCCGAGCTGATGGCCGCGGCCAGGACCACCCTGGAGCGGCGCGGCGACGCGGGGACCGGCTGGTCCCTCGGCTGGAAGATCAACTTCTGGGCGCGGCTGGCCGACGGCGACCGCTCCTTCAAGCTGCTGACGGACCAGCTGACGCCCGAGCGCACCGCGCCGAACCTGTTCGACCTGCATCCGCCGTTCCAGATCGACGGCAACTTCGGCGCGACCGCGGGCGTCACGGAGTGGCTGGTGCAGAGCCACACCGACGAACTGGCGCTGCTGCCCGCGCTGCCGAGCGCCCTGCCCGAGGGGCGGGTGCGGGGCCTGCTGGCCCGCGACGGCTTCGAGGTCGACCTGCGGTGGGCCGACGGCGCGCTGGTCGAGGCGCGCCTGCACTCCCGCCTGGGACGGGCCGCCCGGGTGCGCGCCGCCTCGGCGCTGCGGGTGACGCGTGAGGGTGCCGAGGTGGCCACGGCGCGGCCCGAGCCGCTGGTCATCACGTTCCCGACGCGCGCGGGCGCGACGTACCTGCTGCGGCCGGCGGACTGACGGCCTGCCTCGCCAGCCCCGTCAGCCCCGGCGGGCTCGCGGCGTTCTGCGTCTCCTCCCCTGGTCGGAACCCGGGTCTCGACCGTGGGCGGATGACGGGGAGATCGCCACGCCGGAGGCTTCGGGCATGACTTCTTCACGAACCCTCGGTGGGGGAACGGCGGCCCTCAGGGTCGAGGGGCTGACCAAGCGCTATGGCCGGAGAACAGCGGTCGAGGACCTGTCGTTCACGGTTAGGACCGGGAGGGTGACGGGGTTCCTCGGCCCGAACGGGGCGGGGAAGACCACCGCGCTCAAGGCGCTCGTCGGACTGGCGCGGCCGACAGCGGGCCGGGCGTTCGTGCGGGGCGCGCCGGTCACGAGGATGAGGCCCGACGCCCGCCTGCTCGGCGTGGCCATCGAGCCGTGCGGTGCCCATCCCGGCCGGACCGCTCGGGCGCACCTGTGGTCGCTGGCGGCGCTGGCCGGGCTGCCCCGCCGCCGGGTCGGTGAGGTCCTGGAACTCGTCGGCCTTAAGGAGGCGGCCGGCGGCCGGGTCGGGACCTACTCGATGGGCATGCGGCAGCGGCTCGGGCTCGCCGCGGCGTTGCTGGGCGATCCGGAGATCCTGGTGCTGGACGAGCCGGTGAACGGCCTGGACCCGCAGGGCATCCGCTGGTTGCGCACGCTGCTGAGGGAGCGGGCCGATAACGGTGGCACGGTCCTTCTGGCCAGCCACATGCTGGGGGAGGCGGCCCGGACCGTCGATGACGTCATCGTGATCGACCGGGGTCGTCTGGTCCACGAAGGCGCGATCCGCGACCTCGAACGGTCCGGGGAGAGCGTGGTCGCGGTGCGCACCGCCGAGGCCGAGCGCCTGACGGGACTGGTGGTCGCGGCCGGTGGCCGCACCCGGCGCGACGACGGAGGCGGGCTGCTGGTCGAGGGGCTCGACGCCACGGAGGTCGCGCGGCTGGCCCACCACGACGGCGTCCTGCTGGAGGAGATCGTGCAGCGGACCGCGTCGCTCGAGGACGTGTTCCTCGGTCTCACGGGAGGGGCGCGGCGGTGAGCCATCTGCTGCGAGGTGAACTGATCAAGACCGTGACCACCCGGGCGGCGCTGGGCTTCGCGGTGGGCGGGGTCGCGTTCGCGGTCCTCAACGTCCTGGTGGTGGCGGTGGCGTCGGGTGACCTGGACGAGGTGTCCGAGAAGCAGGAGGCCCTGGCGGCACTGCCGATCCTGCTTCTGCTGTGGGGTCTGGTGGGCGCGGCCGGGGAGTACCGGCACCGGACGGCCGCGCCGGCGGCTCTCGTGGGCCGCCGTGGCCGTGGGGTCGTGCTGTCGGCGAGAATCGTCGCCTACGCGCTGACCGGGCTCCTGCTCGGGACGCTGACCATCGTGGCGTCGGTCGGGCTCGCGGTGCCGCTGCTGGCTGGCCATCCCGGTCCCGACCTCACCATGGGGGACGTCCGTGCCGTCGCGGCGGGCAACCTCGTCGCGTTCGTCCTGTCCGCGATCCTGGGCGCCGCCCTCGGCGCTCTGATCCGTCGTCCGGTTCTGGGGGTGGTCGTCCTGCTGATCGTGAACTTCGCGGTGGTCCCGCTGCTGTCCGGGGTCTCGGAGTCGGCGGTCAACCTCACGCCGTTCGGCGCGGCCGGGATCCTGAGCCGGATGACCCACCACACGAGCCTGTCGGTCGTCGAGGCCGGATGGGTTCTGGCCGCGTGGACGATCTCGGTCGCGGCCGTCGCGGTCGTCGTCGAGCGACGGCGCGATCTGGCGTGAACCGGTTCCCGCGGTGGGCCAGGGCGGCGCGCGACCGGATGGTCGCGCGCCGGTCGGCGCTGTTCGACCTCGCGTTGGCGACGATCACGACCGGGGTGGAGCTGGGGCTGCTCTTCGACGACGGGACCCGGGTCGGCGTGGCCCCGGTCGTGGTGACGGTGCTGGTCGGCGCCGTCCTGCTGGTCCGCCGCCGCGCGCCCCTGGCCGTGCTGGGCGCGGCGTGCGCGGGTGCCGCGGTGCTCGTGCCGCTGGGCTACTCGCCGGGCGGGGCGCCCGTGGTGGTCGCCCTCGCCTCGCTCGCCGATCTGCGGGACCGGAGGGTGTCGGTGGCGGCGCTCGTCCCGACGGCGCTGTTCCTGCTGACCGCGAGCGTCTCCTCGCCGCCCGTCCCGATCGGCGCGTGGGCCCTCGGCTCGTACCTCCGGACCCGACGGCACTACACCTGGGCCCTGGAGGACCGCGCGGCCACCCTGGAGCGGGAGCGTGAGCATCGCGACCAGATCGCGGCGCAGCGGGAACGCACCGCCATCGCCCGCGAGCTCCACGACATCGTCGCCCACTCGGTCACCGTCATGCTGATCGGCGTGCGCGGTGCCCGGGACGTCCTGCCGACCGATCCCCGGGTCGCCGCTGGGACACTGGAGCGGGTCGAGGCCAGCGCGGAGCAGAGCCTGGCCGAGCTCCGCCGGATCCTCGGCCTGCTGCGCACGCCGGACCACAGCGCGCGGTGGCGGCCGCAGCCGTCGCTCGACCAGCTCGCCGAGCTGGTCGCCGGATACCGGACGGCCGGGATGCCCGTGCGGCTCGAACTGACCGGCGAGGCCCGGCCGCTGGCCGGCGGCCTCGAACTGTCGGCCTACCGGATCGTCGAGGAGGCGCTGACCAACGTGCTCAAGCACACCGATCCCACCCAGGTCACGGTGACGCTCCACTACGGCCCGACGCGGCTGGACGTCACGGTCGAGGACGACGGCGGGGGCCGCGGCCCGGCACCGTCGGCCGCCGGGCACGGCATCCTGGGGATGCGGGAGCGTGCGGCGGTGGCGGGCGGCAGCCTGGACGCCCGCCACACGGCCAGCGGGTTCCTGGTGACCGCCCGGCTCCCGTTCGGGGACGCGGCATGACCATCCGCCTTCTGATCGTCGACGACCAGGAGCTGATCCGCACCGGCTTCCGGCTGTTCCTCCAGACCCAGAGCGACCTCGACGTCGTCGGTGAGGCCGCCGACGGCCACGAGGCACTCGCCCGGGCCGCCGCGCTGCGCCCGGACGTGGTCCTGATGGACGTCCGGATGCCACGCATGGACGGTGTCGAGGCCACCTCCCGACTGACCGCTTCCGAAGCCGCGCCCCGGGTGCTGATCCTCACGACCTACGACCTGGACGAGTACGTCTTCGGCGCGCTGCGGGCGGGCGCGTCGGGCTTCCTGCTCAAGGACGCCTCACGCGACCGCCTGTTGGAGGCGATCCGCGTCGTGCACGCCGGAGAGGCGCTGCTGTCGCCGTCGATCACTCGCAGGCTGATCGAGGACTACGCCACCCGGACCGCACCGCTCCGGCCCCCGACCAGACCGCTGGCCGGTCTCACGCCACGGGAACGGGAGACCCTCCTCCTGGTGGCCAGGGGCCTGTCGAACACGGAGATCGCCGAGCACCTGGTCGTGACCGAGGCGACGGTGAAGAGCCACGTCGGCAGCGTCTTCGCCAAGCTCCACCTGCGCGACCGCGCCCAGGCCGTGGTGTTCGCCTACGAGAACGGCCTCGTCCACCCGGGCGGCCCGGGCTGAGCCCGCGACCGCTCCGGCGGACACCAGGAGCGGCCGACGCGCCGTCGGGCACGGTCGGATTCCCGCATCGAGCCGGGGCGGACGCACCGCGCGTCGCTGCCCGCCGTCGGCTCGGGTGTCGTGGAGTGGCGCACCGGCGCGCGGGAGTCGGCCTTCGTTCGCGTCGAGGTGCGGCGTCCCGACGGGTGCGGTGGCGCCGCCCGGGTCACCCCGCGCCGGTCACGCCGCGCGGGTGAGGCCGCTGGCGGCCATCGTGCGCAGGGTGCGGACGCCCAGCAGGCCGACGACCAGGGCGAGGCAGCCGCAGCCGAGGCTGAAGGCGTAGCCCCACCGCGGGCCGGCGGACTCGATCACGAGGCCGGCGGCCAGGACGCCCAGCGCCTTGCCGACGCCGACGGCGGTCGACACCCAGGTCATGCCCTCCGTCAGGGACTCGGCGGGCACGCCCTCCCTGACCAGGCTGTACCCGGCGATGATGCCCGGGGCGATGAGCAGGCCGCAGACGGGCGAGATGGCCCACAGGACCGCCACGGACGGCACGGCCCACAGCGGCGCGACGCCGGCCACCATGGCGGCGATGGCCAGCAGGAACCGCCGGTCCAGCGGCATCGACCAGACCCGGGCGCCGTACCACAGGCCGCCGACGGCGCTGCCCAGGGCGTAGGTGCCGAGGACCGCGCCGACCATCCACGGCTCGCCGTGTTCGTCGACGAACGAGACGGTGCTCAGCTCGTGTCCGGCGAACATCGCCGCGGTGGCGACGTACATCACGCACATCAGGCGCAGCCCGGGAACGGTGATGGCGCGGCGGCCGGTGGCCAGGCGTGGCAGCACGGGCGGCTCGGTGCGGCGCTGCGCCGCCAGCATCAGGCTGCCGACGGCCCCGAACAGCGCGACGGCCCCGACGCCGACGGCCGGGTGCAGGACGACGATCACCGACACCAACAGCGGGCCGACGACGAAGGTCAGCTCGTCCGCGACCGACTCGAAGGAGTACGCCGACCTCAGCAGCCCGCCGTCGTCGCGGCCCGCGAGGTGGCTCCAGCGGGCGCGGATCATCGCGGAGACCGGTGGCATCGTCGCGCCGAAGGCGGCGCCGGCCGCGACGAGCAGCCAGGTGGGCGCGGAGGACTGGGCGGCCAGGACGAACGCCGCCCCCGCCAGGCCGAAGGCCCACGCGAGCGGACGCAGGGTCCGTCGCTGCCCGACGCGGTCGGTCAGGTATCCCAACTGCGGCACGAGGAGCGCGAAGCACAGCGCGCCCGTGGCGGCGACCGTGCCGGCGACGGCGTAGCTGCCGGTGGCCTCGGTGACGAGGAAGACGGTGGCGAGGCTGACGGTGGACAGGGGCAGGCGCCCCACGAGGCTGGCGGCGACGAAGCCACCGACGCCTGGGATGCGGAAGATCTCGCGGTAGCCCCGCAGGCCGGCGGCCGGTCGTCCCATGAGGCGGATGATGCCTGAGGCACGGGGGGCGTGGCATCCGCTTTTCCGGCGTGAACCGGCTCACGCGGCGGTGTGCCACGGGCGTTCCAGGGGCGGGGAGACGGCCCGGATCGGCGGGCGTGAGCGGGGTCACGCCCGCGCGGACTTTACCGTCTGATTACCATTGGGGGCGATCGTCTCCTCCCCGAGGCGGTCGTGGACGGCCGGCCCCGGCGCGACGGGCGGCCGTCGTGTCAAGGATCCACACAACGAGCAGCAACGCCCAGGAACGCGGAGGACCCGTGGACGTATCGCTCGCCGCCTGGTTGATCACCATCGCGGTGCTGTGCGCCCTCATCGCCGTCGACTTCTTCTTCGGCCGCAAGCCCCACGAGGTGTCCCTGCGGGAGGCCGGGACATGGAGCGTCATCTGGATCGTCCTCGCCTGCCTCTTCGGGCTCGGCCTGCTGCTGATGGGAGAAGGGCAGGCCAGCGGCGAGTTCTTCGCGGGCTACGTCACGGAGAAGTCCCTGAGCGTGGACAACCTCTTCGTGTTCGTGTTGATCATGACGAAGTTCGCCGTTCCGCCGGCGTACCAGGCCCGTGTCCTGATGGTCGGCGTGCTGATGGCGCTCGTGATGCGCGCGATCTTCATCGCCGTGGGTGCGGCCCTGATCGCCGCCTTCTCGTGGGTCTTCTACATCTTCGGCGCCTTCCTCATCTGGACGGCGTGGAAGCTGATCAAGGAGGCGCGGGGCGAGCAGCACGACGAGGAGTACGAGGAGAACCGTCTCCTGAAGATGGTCGAGCGCCGCTTCCCCGCCACCGACCAGTACCACGGCACCCGGCTGGTGATCAGGGAGGGCGGCCGGCGGCTGATCACGCCGATGCTCGTCGTCATGCTGGCGATCGGCAGCACCGACCTGCTCTTCGCCCTCGACTCGATCCCGGCCATCTTCGGCCTGACCGAGGACGCGTACATCGTCTTCACCGCCAACGCGTTCGCCCTCATGGGCCTGCGGCAGCTGTACTTCCTGATCGGCGGCCTGCTGAAGAAGCTGGTGCACCTGTCCTACGGGCTGTCGGTCATCCTCGGCTTCATCGGCGTCAAGCTCGTGCTGCACGCGCTGCACGAGTCGGGCGTCCACGTGCCGGAGATCAGCACCCCGCTCTCGCTCGGCGTCATCTGCGTCGTGCTCGTCGTCACCACGGTCACGAGCCTGCTCGCCACGCGGCGTGAGCGCGAGGCCGAGGTGCGGTGACCGGCCGGAACTACGACCCTCCGCAGAGCGTTACCTGCTGTGATGGAATCCTGTGACGGATTCCGCGGGCTGACGGGAGGCAGGCCATGGCGAGCGGGCCCCACGGCGAGGACGATCTCCACGGCGAGGGACGTGATCACGGCGGGCGTGCGCACGACGAGCACGGCGAGCGTGGTGACCGCGGCGAGCACGGCGAGCACGGCGATGGCGGCGATCAGGACGGTTGGGACGGAGTGGTGCTGGACGAGAGCTTCGTGCGGGGCGCGGAGGTCCGTGAGCCGTCCGCGCGGACGCGGATGCTGCGCGAGCGCTGGAAGCACGAGGCGCCCTCGCCGCAGCCCTGGCGGTCGGACACGCCTCCGGCGGGGTGGGTGGGGGACACACCGCGCCGGTCGCGGCGCCGCCGGTGGTTCCGCAGGAAGGGGTCCGACGGCGGCACGGAGTGACGCGGGGACGGGACGCGGGTGAAGCGCACCTCTCGGGAGATCCGCACAGCCAACCGGTACCGCGTGCTGCGGCAGGCGATCGCGGACTCCCCCGTTTCGCGGCCGCGGCTGGCCGCCGCGACCGGGCTCAGCACGGCGACGGTCGCCACCCTCGTCGGTGAGCTGGCCGGCCTCGGCCTGCTCGTGGACGCCGGGTACGAGGACTCCGGCGGCGGCCGGCCACGCGGCCTGGTCGCGGTCAACCCGCGGGGCGGGACGCTGGTGGGGGTCGACGTCGCCGAGACCTATGTCCACGCCGAGCTGTTCGACCTGAGCTGGCGGGCACTGGCCAGCTCCCGGCGGACGCTGCGGCCCGCCGACCTCGCGCCGCGGCGGGTGGTGCGCGTCATCGCCGCCGCCGTGCGCGCGGTCGCCGAGCACCGGTCGGCTGCCGGTCGGCGGCCCCTCGGGGTGGGCATCAGCATGCCGGGCGTGGTGGACCGGACGGCGGGTGTCTCCGTCGTCGCGCCGAACTGGGGCTGGCAGGACGTCCCGCTGCTGCGCCTGCTGGCCGAGCACCTGCCCCACCAGCTCTTCCTGGACAACCCCCTGCACGCCTGCCTGGCCGCCGAGCTGTGGTCCGGCGCCGCCCGCGGCCGGGACGACGCGGTGGTGGTGAACCTCGGCACCGGTGTCGGCGCCGGGCTCGCCCTGGGCGGCGAGCTGCACCGGGGAGCGTTCAACAGCGCGGGCGAGTGGGGGCACACGACGCTCGTGCTCGACGGGCGGGCGTGCCACTGCGGCCGGCGCGGGTGCGTGGAGACGTACGTGGGCGCGCCGGGCATCGTGCGGAACCTGCGCGAGATGAGCCCCGACAGTCCGCTGCTCTCCCCCGACGACGACCAGACGGCGACGATCGCGGCGCTGTCGCGTGGCTGCCGGGAGGGCGATCCGGTCGCGGTGAAGGCGGTCGGCGAGTCCGGCGCGTACCTCGGCGCCGCCGTCGCCGACCTGGTGAACCTGCTGGACCCGGAGATCGTCGTGCTGAGCGGCTGGGTGGCCGGGCAGCTCGGCGAGCCGCTGCTGCGCGAGGTCCGTGCCGCGGTCGCGCGGCAGGCGCTGCGTCGTCCGGCCGGCGGTGCCGAGATCGTGCTCAGCCCCGTCGCCGGGGCGAGCCCGGTGAGCCTGGGCGCGGCCAGCTTCGCGCTGGAGGGGGTGCTGGCCGCGCCGGACAGGCCGTAGGCTGGGCACACAGCAGCAAGAAAGCGCTTTCCCTCCCTGTCTCCGCCCGGAGCACCGGGCCGGAGGGCGCGCCCCGAGAACGGCCCACGGCGCGGGAGCACGACCATGCCACACACCCACACGCCCGACACCCCGGCCACCTTCCACGCGGTCGACACCGGCCCGCCGGCACACGGCCACGGGGCCGACACCCCGCCGCCGACCCTGCTGCTGGTGCACGGCTGGGGCAGCGACGGGGAGGACTGGGCCGCGCACCTGCCGCTGCTCTCCCCGCACCACCGCGTGCTCGTCCCCGACCTGCCGGGACACGGACGCACGCCGGACCGCCCGAGGCGGTGCGCCCCCCGCGCGGTCGCGGCCGACCTCGCCCGGTGGCTGACGTCGCGGGACACCGGTCCCGTCGTGGCGGTGGGCCACTCCATGGGCGGGCAGGTGGTCACCGCGCTCGCGGTGGAGCACCCGGCACTGGTCCGCTCGACCGTGACCGTCGCCACCGGCTTCGGCGGGGACCCGGCCGGCGCGTCACGGCTGCCGGCGGAGCAGGCGGCGCTGCGGCGGGAGGGCACGGCCTGGGCGGTCCGCTTCGTGCGCCGCGCCTTCTCCCCCGCCACGCCGGAGCCGGTCCGTCGCCGCCACGAGCGCCTGATGGCGGCCATGGACCCCGAGGTGCTGGCCCGGTACCGGGAGGCGATGTACCTGGCGCCCGACGCCGTCGGGCTGCGGCCGGCCGCCGAGGCGTACCTGCGCCGACGGCGCTGTCCCACGCTCGGCGTGCACTCCTCCGCCGCCGCCGCGTCCTGGGAGCGCACCACGCTCACCCACCCGCTCTCACGCGTCGAACTGTGGGAGGGCACCGGGCACTACCTCCACGAGGAGCGCCCGGCCGCGTTGGCGCGCCTGCTGCGGGAGTGGTGCGCGGCGACCGCCGCGGCTTAAAGGCTGTCCCGCAGTCCCTGGTGGATCAGGGAGCGGCGTCCTGGGGCTTCTCCCCCACGCCGCTCCGCGGCCGCGGGGGTGCCCCCAGCAAGGCGGGGAGGGAGTCAGCCTTGCAGGCTGGCGACCGACGACAACGCGGCTGGGGGCACCGCCCGGACCCCGGAGGGGTCTGGGGGAGGAAGTCGCAGGGCGTCGCGAGCCCGCCAGGGACTGCGGGACAGCCTTTAGGCCCTGTCCGGCGTGGGTTAGGCTCTCGTCATGCGATCGTCCTACTGGCACGCCGTCACTCCGCCGCCGTCCGCCCGCTGAGGGCGCGACCCGCGTCGTTCGACGCCTGAGCCGGACGCACGTCCTTACTCCCCCGGTCCGTCGGACCGGGAGCTTCGCGCGCCCTCCGTAGATCCCCCTCACCGGACCTCAACGGAGCAGGACGCACTCACCCATGACCTTCTCGTCGTCTTCCACCTCACGTCCCACCGGGCACGCCGCCCCCTCCTCGTCCGTCCCCGCCCCCGCGCCGTCTCCCGCCCCCGCACGGGCGGAGAGGCGGCCGACCGGACCGCTGCTGGTGGTGGCCGCCGCCGCGCTGTGGGGCACCACGGGCACCGTGGCGAGCTTCGCCCCGTCCGACGCCTCCGCCCTGTCGGTCGGGGCGGCCACCATGGGGGTGGGCGGGCTGCTGACCCTCGCGCTCGCCGGCCGCTCGGCCCTGGCGGTCCTGCGCGGCGGGCGGACGGCCCGCGTGTTCGCGCTGCTCGGCGCTCTCAACGTCGTGATCTACCCCCTGGCGTTCTACACCTCCATGGCCTACGCGGGCGTCGCCGTCGGCACGGTCGTCAGCCTCGGCTGTGCCCCCGTCCTCGCGGCGCTGCTGGAACGGCTGGTCGACGGCACCACGCTGACGTGGCGGTGGCTGCTGGCCACCGCCTCGGCCACGGCGGGGTGCGTCGCGCTGGTGTTCGCGGGCGGCGACGGGCCGGACGCGGCCGGCGGCGAACGGGTGGCGGCCGGCGTCGCCCTCGGCCTGCTCGCGGGCACGTCCTACGCCGCCTACGCCTACTGCGGCGCGCGCCTGATCCGGTGCGGGCACTCCTCGCGTGCCGCGATGGGCGCGGTCTTCGGCCTCGGCGCGCTCGTGCTGGTGCCGCTGTTCGTGGCCACCGGTGGGCCGCTGGTCGGCAGCGGACGCGGGGTGGCCGTCGTCGCCTACCTCGCGCTGGTGCCGATGTGCCTCGCGTACGTCCTCTTCGGCGCGGGGCTGGCGCGGGTGACGGTGAGCGCCGCCACGACCCTGAGCCTGGTGGAGCCGGTGGTGGCGGCGGTGCTCGGCGTGGTCGTCGTCGGCGAGCGGCTCGGCGCCCTCGCGTGGGCCGGCGTCGGCCTGGTCGTCCTCGGTCTGCTGCTGCTCACCGTCCGGGGCCGCGCCGCCGCGTCGTAGGGACGACTCCCTGGGAGCGAACGCCGTGTGAACGAACGCCGTGGGGACGGCCCAGCCGTCCCCACGGGTGGGGTGGCGCGTTCGCTACGCCGGGTCGGTGCGGAACTGCTGCCAGGCGGCGCCCGAGCAGGTGTACTGCACGAGCCGGGCACCGTCCGCCGTGGACTCGTCGCGGACGTCGAGGCACTGGCCGCTGTGCCGGGCCGCGAGCGTGACGTGTCCGCCGCCCGCATCGCCCACCCGCCACTGCTGTGCCGCGCCGCCGTCGCAGTGCTGCTGCACCACGGCGGCCGCCCGCGCGGTGGAGCCGCCGTCGACGCCCAGGCACAGCGAGCTGTGCCGGGTCACGAGCTGGACGTGGCCGTCGCCGGCGTCGCGCAGCCAGAACTCCTGGTTCCCGCCGCCGTTGCACGGGTACTGCGCCAGCTCCGCCCCGACGAGCTGGGACTGGCTGACGATGTCGGCGCACTTGCCGGAGTGGCGCGCGGTGAGCGTGACGTACGGGCCGCCGCCGGCCCGGACGGTGCCCGCGGCGGCGTCGATCGTCAGCTCGGCCGCCCAGCTCATGCTCATGGTGCGGTTGTCGGGGAAGGTCAGCGGGAGCCACACGTAGCGGGAGTCGTTGACCGGGGAGTCGAAGGAGCCGCCCCACCGGTCGCCGAGGTAGAGGTAGGAGGTGGTCTGGCTGCCCTGGACGGGCAGGACCCACGCGGTCTGCGAGCCGTAGGTGGTGGAGTCGCCGATGTTCCGCATCGAGCTCCAGCCGCTGGCCAGGTTGGTGGAGGTGGCGTACTGCTGCTGGTTGGGATCCCAGCCGGTGGCGCCGGAGGTGAGCATGAAGTAGACGCCGTCGCGCTTGAAGAGCGCGGGGGCCTCGCGGTGGCCGCCTGGCCAGGGGTTGGCGACGAGGGCGGCCACGTCCGTGTAGTCGTCGGTCAGCCGGTAGATGTGCAGGTCGTAGTTCTCGCGGGCGGCCGAGACCATGTATCCGGTGCCGTCGTCGTCGACGAAGACGGTGATGTCGCGGGACATGTGGCCGAGCGGGCGGAAGCTGCCGCGCCACTCGTAGTCGCCGTCGACGGTGTCGGAGACGGCGACGGCGGCGCGGGCCTCGCTGTAGTCGCGGCCGTTCTCCTTGTGGGACCACATCACGAACTGCCCGGTGGACTCGTTGTACATGACCTTGGGGCGTTCGATGTTGGCCGTGGCGAGCTCCGGGTCGGAGGACTCGGTCAGGACGTGGTTCCTGAACTCCCAGTTCTTCAGGTCGGTGGAGCGGTAGGCGGAGACGTACCGGAAGGTGTTGTCGGCGTTGCGGTTCTCGCCGAACCAGTAGTAGTGGTCGCCGACCCGGATGACGCCGCCGCCGTGGGCGTGGATCGGCTCGCCGTTGGGGTCGGTGAACTGGGTGCCGTTCAGGAGGGTGACCGGGGCGGCCTGGGCGGTGGAGCCACCGACGAGGAACGGCGCCAGCAGACCCAGGCAGGCCGTGGCCACCAGCAGCCACAGGCGTCGTCGCGTCATGCCGTCCTCCGTCGGGTCGGGGCGCTACCGTCGGGCACCGGGACGCCGAGGTCCGGGGTGCCGTCGTCGCGCCAGGTGAAGGTCTGGATCCGGGTGTGGCGGTTGGGGTCGTTCAGCGGGTCGCCCTGGATGTCCCGGTACTGGCGGGCGTGGTACACGAGGACGTCCGTCGTGCCGTCCTCGGCCACGGTGAAGCAGTTGTGGCCGGGGCCGTACTGGCTGTTCTCCGCGCTGCTGGCGAAGACCGGCACGGGGCTCTTGGTCCAGGTGGCGGGGTCGAGCAGCTCGCCGTCGTCAGGGGCGGTGAGCAGGCCGACGCAGTAGTTGGCGTCGGTGGCGCTGGCCGAGTAGGTGAGGAAGATCCGGCCGTTGCGCCTCAGGGCGTAGGGGCCCTCGTTGACGCGGTAGCCGACGGTCTCCCAGGGGTACTCGGGGAAGGACAGCTCGACCTGCGGGCCGGTGATGGACCAGGGCGTGTCCATGGCGGCGAGGTAGATGCTGCTGTTGTCGTCGCGTTCCGGGTTCTGCTGGGCCCAGCACAGGTAGCGGGTGCCGGCGTGTTCGAAGGTGGTGGCGTCGAGGGAGAACGTGTCGAAGGCGGTGGTGAGCCGGCCGCGTTCGGTCCACTGGCCGGCGAACGGGTCGGGCGAGGTGTTCTGCAGGACGTAGATCCGGATCCGCCAGACGTCGTCGGCGCGTCCCGCGGCGAAGTAGACGTACCAGGCGCCGTCGACGTGGTGGAGTTCGGGCGCCCAGATGTGGGCTCCCATCTCGCCCGTGGTGTGCCGGCGCCAGATGACGGTCTCCTGTGCCGTGGCAAGGCCCTGGAGGGTGTCGGCGCGGCGCAGCACGATCCTGTCGTACTCGGGCGCGGTGGCGGTGAAGTAGTAGTGGCCGTCGGTGTGACGGGTGATGTGGGGGTCGGCTCGCTGGGTGATCAGAGGGTTGACGTAGTCCGCGGTGGGGGCGGGGGTGCGGGGGGCGGCGAAGGCGGCGGGGGCGGCGGCCAGCCCGCCGCCCGCGACTCCCAGGGCCGCGGCGCCTCTGATCACACCGCGGCGGCTCGGCTGCGGCTGTGACATGCCCACTACACTACGGCGGGGCCGGTCACCCGGGTAGCCCGTCGCAGCGGCACGGCGCGACGTGGCACCGGGGGGAGAGACGCGGGGGCCGGACGGCGCCCCCGCCCGGCTCACCAGGTCCTGCCGGCCTGCTCCCGGGTCGCGCGGTTGATCCGGTTGAAGAAGTTGGTCAGGGCGACCTCCAGGACGATCGCGCCCAGCTGCCTCTCGTCGAAGTGCTCGGCGGCGGCCTCCCACACCGGGTCGGTCACGCCCGCCTGGCCGTCCTGGATGCGGGTGGCCGCCTCCGTCAGTTCGAGGGCGGCCCGCTCCTGCTCGGTGTAGAACGGGGTCTCCCGCCAGGTGACCAGGTTGTGCAGCCGTTCCTCGGTCTCCCCGTGCTTCCTCGCGGCCGCGACCCCGGCGTACACGCACGGGCTGCAGCCGTTGATCTGGCTGGCCCGCAGGTGGACCAGCTCCAGCAGGCGCGGGGCGACGCCCCCGGAGTGGATCGCCTTCATCAGGTGCTGGACCGCCGTCGTCACGTCGGGGTTCGGCGTGCTCGTCAGCCGTGCTTCCATCGTCGTGCTCCTTCGTCGGGGCGCGTCGGGGACGCGCTCGGTTACGTGGGCCGGTCGGGGACCGTCATCAGCACGACGGAAGAGACTCGAGGAAGGTAACACCATGCCCGACAGCAGCCCGACGGATCCGGTGGCCGAGGCGTTCGAGGCCCAGCGGGGCCGGCTGCGCGCGGTCGCGTACCGCATGCTGGGGTCGCACGCCGACGCCGAGGACGTGGTCCAGGAGGCGTGGCTGCGGCTCTCGCGCCAGGACCCGGAGGCGATCCACAACCTCGCCGGCTGGCTGACCACGGTGGTCGGCCGGATCAGCCTCGACGTGCTGCGGTCGCGCGACACCCGCCCCGAGGCGTCCTACGACGACCGACTGGGCGAGCTCGTGGTGACGGTCGACGACGGCGCCATGCCCGAGGACGACGTGGAGCTCGCCGACGCGGTCGGACTCGCCCTCGTGGTGGTGCTGGAGACGCTCCGGCCCAGTGAGCGGCTGGCGTTCGTGCTGCACGACCTGTTCGCGGTGCCGTTCGACGAGATCGGCCAGATCCTCGGCAGGTCCGCCGACGCGGCCAAGATGCTCGCCAGCCGCGCCCGCAGGAAGGTGCGCGCGACCGAACGCCCGACGGCCGCCGGGCCGGAGCAGCGGAAGGTCGTCGAGGCGTTCCTGGACGCGGCCCGCCGTGGCGACTTCGAGGCGCTGCTCGACGTCCTGGACCCCGAGGTGAGACGGACGGTCCACACCCCCGACGGCGTGGTCGTCACCCTCGGAGCCACCGAGGTCGCCGCGGGGGCCCGCCTGTCCGGCGGCTCGGCCGCGGCGGGCCGGGCGGTGCTGGTCAACGGCGCGCCCGGCCTGCTGGCCTGGCGCGAGGACGGCAGCCCGCTCTCGCTCGTCGCCTTCACCGTCGTCGAGCAGAGGATCACCGACATCACCGTCGTGGTCGACCGGGAGAGGCTCGCGGCGATCGAGCTGCCGGAGCCGGCGTGAGGCACGGGACGGACGGCGCCGCTCCAGCCGGCCGGCTGGGGGACGGGCTCAGCGCCTGCGCGCGGTCACCAGGGCGAAGCCGAGGAGTTCGCCGTCGTCGGCGGTGAGCATGTCGATGACGGGCTGGTTCGCAGCCCGGCCGTCGGGCCGGTGCTCGGCGCAGACCTCGGCCCACAGCAGCCAGTCGCGCCAGCCGTCCGTCTGGCGGCGCGCGGAGGTGACCGTCACCAGCTCCGTGGTCTCCCACTGGAAGCGCCACCACTCGGGCGTGTGCCAGGCCATCGCCTCCCAGCCGACGACGCTCCTGATGTGGTCGGGGATCGCCCCGAGCTCGCGGACCTCGCGCGTCAGCGCGGGGGTCGCGATGCCCAGCTGGCCACCGGGGCGCAGGAAGCGCACCAGGTAGGGCAGGTAGCTGTCCGCCGTGCCGAAGTACTCGAACGCGTCGACGCTGACGATCGCGTCGAAGCTCTCCTCCTCGAACGGGAGGGCGTGGGCCTCCGCCCGCACGGCCTCCACCCGGTCCGCCACACCGGCCTCGGCGAACACCGCCGCGGCCTCCGGCGCGCCGATCCACCAGTCGGCGGCGACGACGCGCGCGCCGTACTCGCGGGCCAGGAAGACGGAGGTGGCGCCCCGGCCGGAGCCGAGGTCGAGGACGCGCATCCCGCGCCGCAGGTCGAGGTCGGCGGCGAGGTCCTCCAGCAGCCACAGCGGGTTCGGCCCCATGTCGAGGCCGACGAGCCAGGCCGGGTCGTAGCGGGAGGAGAGCGGGTAGCGGTCGGGCCGGGCGAGGGCGTTGAGCGGGGTCACGGGATCCGAGCCAAGCGGAACGCGGGCGCCGGGACAACCGCGTTTCGGCGCACGGTCCGACACGGCCGCCGGGCCGCCGGGCCGCCGCGGTACGGCGGCGGCCCACGCCGGAAGAGGGCCACCTCCTCGGCGGTCCCCCGCTTGCACCTGGTAGTGCGGGGTTCCGCCGAGGCGGCGGGTCTGCTGGCCGGGCTGGTCGGCCCGCCCGGCCGGCGCGGGGCCGACCGGGCACGGTGGGGAGGTGGGGGGTGGGGTCAGCCGCGGACGCCGAGGAGGTGGTCCATGGCCAGCTGGTCCAGGGCCTCGAAGGCCATGGAGCGCTCGGCGGCGGCCTCCGGGTCGAACTCCTCGAAGGCGCTGGCGTCGGCCAGCAGGTCCGCGACCGTCTCGCCCTCGCCCAGCGTCGGCTGGGCGAGCTGGTCGAGGCGGGAGGCCCGCAGCGCCTCCTGGACGGCCGGGTCGGCGCGGAAGGCCGCGGCGCGCTCCTTCAGGATCAGGTAGTTGCGCATGCAGCCGGCGGCCGAGGCCCACACGCCGTCGAAGCCCTCGGTGCGCGGCGGCTTGAAGTCGAAGTGCCGCGGGCCCTCGTAGCCGGCCGACTCCAGCAGGTCCACCAGCCAGAACGCGGACCGCAGGTCGCCGGCGCCGAAGCGCAGGTCCTGGTCGTACTTGATGCCGTTCTGCCCGTTGAGGTCGATGTGGAAGAGCTTGCCGGACCACAGGGCCTGGGCGATGCCGTGCGGGAAGTTCAGCCCGGCCATCTGCTCGTGGCCGACCTCGGGGTTGACGCCGAACAGCTCCGGGCGCTCCAGCCGGTCGATGAACGCCAGGGCGTGGCCGACGGTGGGCAGGAGGATGTCGCCGCGCGGCTCGTTGGGCTTGGGCTCCAGCGCGAAGCGCAGCTCGTACCCCTGGCCGGTGACGTACTCGGCGAGGGTGTCGAACGCCTCCTTCATCCGGTCGAGCGCGGCGCGCACGTCCTTCGCGGCGCCGGACTCCGCGCCCTCACGGCCGCCCCAGGCCACGTAGGTCCGCGCGCCGAGCTCGGCGGCCAGGTCGATGTTGCGCATCGTCTTGCGCAGCGCGTACCGGCGGACGTCGCGGTCGTTGGCGCTGAAGGCGCCGTCCTTGAAGACCGGGTGGGTGAAGAGGTTCGTGGTGGCCATCGGCACGACCAGGCCGGTGGACTCCAGCGCCTGGCGGAAGCGCTTGATGGTGGCCTCGCGCTCGGCCTGCGAGGCGCCGAACGGGATGAGGTCGTCGTCGTGGAAGGTGACGCCGTACGCGCCGAGCTCGGCCAGGCGGTTCACGGACTCCACGGGGTCGAGCGGGGGGCGGGTCGCGTCGCCGAACGGGTCACGGCCCTGCCAACCGACGGTCCACAGGCCGAAGCTGAACTTGTCCGCGGGGGTGGGCTGGAAGGACATGGCGGCTCCTGAGGGGTGTCGCGATGGTGGGTGGCGTTGTGGTGTGGCCCGCCGTATTTCGTCAGGGCCGTTAACAAATTAGTATGCAGGGCGCCCCCTGTGGAAGCCCTCGGGGCCAGCCAGTCGGTCACGCCACCCAGGCAGCAGACGAGCGCAGACCAGCCAGCAGGAAGGACCAGCTCATGGCCGCACCCGATGGACCCCTCGTCGTCGGCGTCGACAGTTCCACGCAGTCCACCAAGGTGCTGGTGGTGGACAGCGCCACCGGACAGGTGGTGGCGCGCGGACAGGCGCGCCACGTGGTGACCGCCGAGCACGACAGCGATCCCGAGCAGTGGTGGCAGGCGCTCGTCGAGGCGGTCGAGGCGTGCGGCCCCGCGGCCCGGGAGGCCGCGGCCGTGGCGGTCGCCGGGCAGCAGCACGGCCTGGTGACGCTGGGCGCGGACGGCCGCCCGGTGCGCAACGCGCTGCTGTGGAACGACACGCGGTCCGCGCCGCAGCGCGACCGGCTGCTGGCCGAGCTGGGTGGCCCCGCGGCGTGGGCGGAGCGGACCGGCAGCGTGCCGGCCGCCTCGTTCACGGTGACGAAGTGGGCGTGGCTCGCGGAGAACGAGCCCGAGGCCGCCGCCGCGACCCGGGCCGTGCGGCTGCCGCACGACTACCTCACCGGCCGCCTCACCGGCCAGGGCGTCACCGGCGGCACCACCGACCGGGGCGACGCCTCGGGCAGCGGCTGGTGGTCCTCGGCCACCGAGGGCTATGACGCGGAGATCCTCGCCCACGTGGGCCTCGACGAGGCGCTGCTGCCGCGGGTGGTCGCCTCCGGCGAGCCCGCCGGCACGGTCGCCGCCGGGCTGCCGCTCCCGGAGGGCATCCTCGTCGCGGGCGGCACGGGCGACAACATGGCGGGCGCGCTCGGCCTCGGCCTGGAGCCGGGCCGCCCGGTGCTGAGCCTCGGCACCTCCGGCACCGTCTACGCCGTCTCACAGCGGCGCCCCACCGACGCCACCGGCGTCGTCGCCGGCTTCGCCGACGCCCGCCGCGGCTGGCTGCCGCTGGCCTGCACGCTCAACTGCACGTTGGCCGTGGACCGTTTCGCCGCGCTGCTGGGCCTTGGCCGTGAGGAGGTGGAGTCCGGCGGCAGCGCCGTGGTGCTGCCCTTCCTCGACGGCGAGCGCACCCCCGACCTGCCCTACGCCACCGGCCTGGTCCACGGCCTGACCCACGCCACCTCCGGCGGACAGCTGCTCCAGGCCGCCTACGACGGCGCCGTCTTCGCGCTGCTCCAGGCGCTCGACCTGGTGCTGGGCGACGACGCGGCCACCTCCTCGGACGAGCCGATCCTGCTGATCGGCGGCGGGGCGCGCGGCGTGGCCTGGCGGGAGACCGTGCGCCGGCTCTCGGGCCGGGCGGTGCGGGTGCCGCAGGCGGAGGAGCTGGTGGCGCTCGGCGCCGCCGCGCAGGCCGCCGGCCTCCTCACGGGCCGAGACCCGGCGGCGGTCGCCCGCGACTGGGACACCACGGCCGGCCCGTCCTACCCGGCGGTGGAACGGGACGGGGCGGCGCTCGACCGGCTCGCGGCCACCCTCTCCGACGCGGACGCGCTCCTGCGCCGGCGCTGAGCCGCCGCGCCGGCCCGCGCGACACGGGACGCAGGGAACTCAGGGAACACGAGGGAGGACGCCGAGACGTGGCCGCACAGCCAGCGCCCGCCTCCCAGGCGGCCCTCCGGCAACACAACCTCTCCCGGGTGCTGCACGCCGTGGTGGAGGCCGGGCCGCTGTCCCGCGCCGACGTCGCCACCCGCCTCGGGCTGACGCGGGCCGCGGTCTCGACGCTGGTGGAGGCGTTGCTCCGTGCCGGGCTGCTCGTCGAGCACGGCCTGGGCCGCTCCGGCTCCGTCGGCCGGCCCGGCACGCAGCTGCTGCCCAGCGACCGGGGGCCGTGTGGCGTGGGCGCGGAGATCGGCGTGGACCACCTGGCGGTGTGCGTCATGGACCTGCGCGGCCAGGTGCGGGCCAGGATCAGCCACGAGAGCCGCAACCAGGGCGTGGCACCCGAGACCGTGCTGGCGCGGCTCGGCGGGATGCTGCGGCGGGCGACGGGCCAGGCGGCGGCGGTCGGGCTGCGCCCGGCGGGCCTGACGGTCGCCGTGCCGGGGCTGGTGGTGCGCGACACCGCGACGGTGCTGCGCGCGCCGAACCTCGGCTGGCGCGACGTCGACCTCGTCGGCGTGCTGCCGGAGGAGTTCGGGCCGCTGACGGTCGAGAACGAGGCGAACCTCGGGGCGCTCGGGGAGCTGTGGTCGGGCCGCCCCTCCCCCGCCCCGTCCAGCTTCGTCCACGTCTCCGCGGAGATCGGCATCGGCGCCGCCGTGGTGGTCGACGGGGAGCTGCTGCGGGGCGCCCACGGCTTCGCCGGGGAGCTGGGGCACATGCCGGTGCGGCCCGAGGGCCGGCCCTGTTCCTGTGGTGGGCGGGGCTGCCTGGAGACGTACGCGGGCGCGGAGGCGGTGCTGCGCGCGGCGGGGCTGGAGCCGGGCCCCGGCGTGCGGCTGGGGGCGCTGACCGCGCACTGCGAGGCCGGGGAGCCCGTGGCGTTGAGGGCGGTGCGGCAGGCCGGCACGGCCCTCGGCATCGCCCTGTCCGGCGCGGTCAACCTGCTGGACCCCGGCGAGGTGGTCGTGGGGGGCGCGCTGGCCCGGCTCGGCCCGTGGCTGCTGCCGCCCGTGCGGCGCGAGTTGGCGCGCCGCACCACCGCGGCGGCGGGCGGGCGCGCCACCCCCGTGCCGGTGACCGCCTCCCCCCTTGGCCCCGACGGCCCGCTGCTGGGCGCGGCGCGGCACGCCATACGGGCGACACTCGACGCGCCGAACGCCTCCTGAGGGGGCTGCCCGCGAACGCCGAGGCGCCGAGACGCGTCCGATGTGGGCCCTCGTCACTCCCCCGACCCGCCGCGCCAGCCCAGCCGCGACGGCACGGCCACACGCAGCGCGGTTCACCTCCGGGAACGGCGGAACCAGTCGCCGGACTCCTCGTCGACGAGGCGTTGAACCACCAGGCAGGAGGTGACCAGCGGAGGGATGACCGTGAGCAGACCCACGTAGAGCCACATGGTGAGGGAGGCCACGGCGCCGAGGAGGCCCCAGGCGATTCCCCCGCCGCGCACACCGGGCCGCCGGGCGACGAAGCGGAGGGCCAGGACGACGCCCGCGGCGCAGAAGCCTTCCAGGAGGAGACCGAGCGCGGTGAAGGCGCCCGTGCTCACCTCGAACGTCGTGTCTCTCAGTGGGACCTTGTACGTCATGTCGCTGCCGGCCATGCCCTGCTGGAGGAAGCCCGCCCCGCCCAGGGCCAGCAGCCCGGCGGTGACGAGCATCAGGCGGCGGGCGCTCATCGTGTCATCCGGCATCTCAGGTGTGTCAGCCGATTCGGCCATCGGGCGCATGGCCCCATCCTGGAACGTACGGTACGGGACCGGTCCCGTACCGGCCCTGCCGGAGCGCCCGGCGGCCGTCCCGGTCGCCGGTCGGCCACGGCTCGCGGCACCCGTCCCGGCCCGGGCGGCGCGTGCGACGGCGACCGCGCGAAACTTTCCTTCCCTCCTCGGGAGAGCGCCACCTCCGCGTCGTCACCGGCAGGTCGGCGTTCCCCGCTCGGAGTGACGTGGGGCGGGCCACGCAGGGGGCCACCCAGCCGGCTCGCCTCCGCCGTCGCCGTCGCCGCGGCCCGGCGCGGGCGCGCCCATTGACCATTGCCCCAGCCGTCGTTAGCCTCCCTCTCTAGGAAATTATCGGCGGCTGGGCACGAAACTTTCCTGCGATCGAGAGCAGGCACCCGGATGATCACCCACCTCGGCTCGCCCGGCGACACCCTGGTCCGGGCCGACAGCTCGACGCCGCTGGTGTCGGCCCACGCCGTCCGCGAGGCGGACGGCGACGTGAACGTCATGCTGATCAACAAGGATCCCGACAACGACGCCACGGTCGGACTGTCCTACGACGGGTTCACCCCGTCCTCGGACACCCCGACGATGGTCTTGTACCTCAAGAACGCCACCTCGATCGAGTCGGCCACGGCGGGCAGCGCGACCAGCCAGACCGTCCCCGCCTACTCGGTCGTGGTCGTGCGCCTGGAGTCCACCGCGTGACGGCGGGGGCCCCGGGCCCACCGCTGACGTCCGCGCCGGCGCGGCGTGACCTCTTCCCTCGAAAGGATGTGGCGAGCGTGTCGAGCACGCCCGTGACGGGTTCGTCGTTCACGAACCCCGTTCTTCCCGGTTTCCATCCCGATCCGAGCGTGTGCCGGGTCGGCGCGGACTACTACCTGGCCTGTTCCAGCTTCGAGTACTTCCCCGGCGTGCCGGTCTTCCACAGCAGGGACCTGGTGCACTGGCGGCAGATCGGCAACGCCCTGGACCGGCCGGAGCAGCTGCACCTGCCGCCCGGAACCCCCTCCTCGGGCGGCGTGTACGCGCCGACGTTGCGTCACCACGACGGCCGGTTCTGGCTGATCACCACGAACGTCAGTGGCGGGGGGAACCTGCTGTTCACCGCCACCGACCCGGCCGGCCCGTGGTCGGACCCGATCCGGCTGTCGGAGGTGGAGGGCATCGACCCCGACCTCGCCTGGGACGAGGACGGCGCCTGCTGGTGCACCTGCGCCGGCGTCCACCAGGTCCGTATCGACCCGCACACCGGGCGGACGCTGGGCGCACCCCGCCGGATCTGGTCCGGCACCCCCGACGCGAAGGCGCCGGAGGCACCGCACCTGTACCGGATCGGGGACCACTGGTACCTGATGATCGCCGAGGGCGGTACCGAACGCGGCCACGCCGTCTCGATCGCGCGCGGCCCCACCCCCGGCGGGCCGTTCGAGCCGTGCCCCGCCAACCCGATCCTGACCCACCGCGGCACCGACCACCCGATCCAGAACACCGGCCACGCCGACCTCGTCCAGGGCCCGGACGGCTCATGGTGGATGGTGCTCCTCGGTGTCCGCCCGGGCGGCGGCACACCCGGCTGGCACGTCCTCGGGCGCGAGACGTTCCTGGCCCCCGTGACCTGGGTCGACGGCTGGCCCGTCGTCGGCGAGCTCTCCCTCACCCCGCCCGCGCCCCCCTGGCCGCTGACGCCGGCCCCCACGGCGCCGGTCCGTGACGACTTCGACGCCGACGTCCTGGCCCCGTACTGGATCTCACCGGGCCACCACCCCGCCCAGCGCCTCACCACCACCAAGCGCCCCGGCTGGCTCACCCTCGAGGCCGGCGACCCCTCCCTCGACGACCCGGACGTCACCTTCCTCGGCCGCCGCCAGCAGCACCACTCCTGCCGGGTCCGCGCCCTGGTCGACCCGGACCGGGGAAGCGGCGGCCTGGCCGTCCGCCTCGACGAGCGGCACCACTACGCCGTCGAGCTCGCGGCCTCCGGCGAGGTCCGCGTCATCGCCCGCGTCGGCAGCCTCCGCACGGTGGTCGCCACCCGTCAGGCGACGCCGGGGCCCCTCGTCCTCAGGATCGAGACGACGTCCGCCTCCTCCCCCGACGGCCCACGCTCGGGCCCCGACACCGTCATCCTCGGCATCGAACACGCCGACGGCACACTCGACGACCTCGCCGCGCTCGACGGCCGGTACCTGTCCACCGAGGTAGCCGGCGGCTTCACCGGCCGCGTCATCGGCCTCTACGCCGCCACCCACACCATCCACGCGGACTGGCTCGACTACGAGCCGAACGACCGCTGAGCGCCAGTGCGCAGCACGGCAGCATGGCAGCACGGAGGGATAGCTGATCCCCGGCCCGACCCACGCCCCGGGGCGGGCCGGAGACGACTCATGACGTCGACCGCGACCGCGACCACGGCCGCCGCGGTCGGCGGCGGCACCTCCGTGCTGTCGGCGTGCGGCGGCGAGGGAGGCGGCGGACAGGAGGGGCGCGTCTCCGAGGACGAGCTCCGCTCCCTCCTGCCCACCCACCGTCCCTCGGACATCGCCGTCGCCCCGACATCGCCGCCGAGCACGGCTCCAGCCCCGGCTACACCCGGTGGATCCCGAACGAGGAGCTGGGCGTGTCCGTGCCCGAGCCTCGGGGCGAGGGCGGGGAGTTCAGCGCCATGACGCCGCTGTGGGGCACCGCCCCGCGGCCCGGCAACCCCTTCTGGACCGCGATGGACGAGGCCATCGGCGTCCGCATGAACTGGCAGATCCAGGACGGCACCATCTACGGCGAGGGGCGCGGCGCGTTCCTCGCCGGCAGTGACATCCCCGACCTGGTCTCCCATCCCCTCCTGGAACCTCCAGGGCCAGATACCCCAGGCCGTCTCCCGCCGCTTCGCCGACCTCGGCCCGTACCCGTCGGGCGACAGGGCGCTCGACTACCCGAACCTCGCCGCCCTCCCCGGCGACGCCTGGCGGCCGTCCGTCTTCGGCGGCGCGCTGCGCGGCCTGCCGATGCCCCAACCCGTCCTCGGCGGCGTCATCCCCTTCTACCGGCAGGACGTCTTCGACGCCAACGGCCGGACGCCGCCCGCCAGCGCGGAGCAGGTGAAGACGAACGCCCGGCCGCAGCCGGCACCACGTCGTCTACACGATCGGGAAGGCCTCCCACGGGGATCGGGTCTACTTCATGTGCAGCGACGTGACGCACGCCGCACGCCGCACGCACGCGCACGTGCGAGGGCCCTGCGCCGCCTCGCCTCCCGTCACCCCGGGAGGCGCCCGGTGGAGCGCAGAGCCCATCGCCGTTCGGCGTACGCCAGGTCGTCGCGCCACAGGCGGCCGGCGGCGTACCGGATCACGGGGCGCAGCAGCGCAGCGGCCCGGCGGGCCGCGGCGAAGCCGGGGCGGCGTGAGGTGGCGACGACGGCCTCCACCACGGCGGTGCGTGGCCTGCCCAGGGCGTCGCGCCCGAGCGGTGTCGCGTGGGTCTCCACCACGGAGCCCTCCCCCTCGCCGTCGGTGATCCGCATGACGACGGTGCGCGGCCCGGGGGCGGTGAACTCCGCGCGCACGGGGACGACCAGGCGGCCGCCGATCCTGAAGGAGACGTCGACCGCGAGGGCGTCCCGCGCGGCGTGCGGTCCTGGCACGGCCACGACCGTGAGGTCGACGAAGGCGTAGGGGTGGAACCAGGCCCCGTGCCAGGGATCCAGGCGGTTGGCGACCACGTCCTCCGGCTCGCACACGCCGACCCCGGTGTACACGGCCGACAGCGCCTCGCCCCGCGCCGGTCGGGCCGGCACCGCCGGCCGGTCGGTGGGCTCCTCGCCACCGGCCTCGTCCAGCCGCACCCACAGCAGCACGCCGTCGTCGTGGGCGGGCAGCGGCTCCCAGCCGGCGAAGGGAGCGCCGTCCAGGGCGAGTCCGTGCCAGTGGCACACCAGGGTGCCGCAGCGGACCGGGCTGTCGCGCAGGGGGGCGCCCAGGTGGGGGCAGGCGCCGGGCCCGGCGACGACGCGGCCCGTCGCGTCCCGCCACGCCACGATCTCCCGGTGCGCGACGGTCCGGGCCAGGGGCCGGTCGGCGCGCAGGTCACGCGACGCGCCGAGAACGAACCAGTTGCCGCTGGGACGGGCCTGTGCCCGTTTGAGGGCCTCGGCGATGAGCGCCGGCCGGGCCTCGCGCCAGGTGGGCCGCTGACGTTCCCAGGCGGCGGGAGCGCGGCGCAGGCGCAGCGGGAGCCGCCCGCGTCGGGGCGGAGGGTCCTGCGGGGGACGGGGCGGAGGATGGGGCGGGAGAGCGGCTGTCACGCGGCCTCCTTCGACCGGAGGGGCGGGGGCGGTGGCGCGGCCGGCGCGGCGGCGGTCGCGCGACGGGGGGCGAGATGGCCGGCGAGGCGGGCCGCGGCCACCCGCAGCAGGCCGTCGGCGGCGAGGAGCGCGCGGCGCCGGCGGGGCACGACGGCGCGGCGGCGCAGGGACCAGCCGCCGGCGGCGACGGCGTCGAGGATGCCGCCGTACAGCACGAACGCCGTGCGGACACACGGCCGGGCCAGCGGGTCGAGCATCGGAACGCCGGGCGCCGCACGCCGGTAGGCGGCGCGCGTGAGGGCCTCGAACGCGCGCAGTGCGGCGGTCACCCGGCGGTCGCTGCGGCCGGTGCGCCGGCAGTGGCGCAGCAGCGCGCGGTCGACGCCGTGGGCGTCGAGGAGGTCGCGGGGGACGTAGACGCGGCCGCGGTCGAGGTCCTCCCCCACGTCCCGCAGGAAGTTGGTGAGTTGGAAGGCGATCCCCAGCTCGGCCGCGTAGGGGGCCGCCTCCGCGCGGGGCACCACGGTCCCGAGGACGGGGAGCGTCTGGAGGCCGATCACCGCGGCGGAGCCGTGCATGTAGGCGCGCAGGTCCGCGTAGCGGGGGTACGCGGTGACCGTCAGGTCGCTGCGCATGGAGGCCAGGAAGTCGGCGAAGTGGCGGTGGTCGATGGCGTAGCGGCGGCTGGTGTGCGCGAGGGCGACGACGACCGGCGCGACGTCGGCTCCGCCGGCCAGGCCCCGGGCGAGGTCGGCGTCGAGCCGGTCCAGGGCGGCGGCCCGCCGCGCCGGGACGCCCGCTCCCGGGGCGCCGCCCTGCGCGACGCCCGGCGCGTCGACGATGTCGTCGGCCCAGCGGGCGAAGCCGTAGAGGGCGTGCACGGCGGGGCGCCGGTCGGCGGGCAGCAGGCGGGTGGCGAGGAAGTAGGTGCGGCCGTGTCGGGCGTTCAGCGCGCGGCAGTAAGTGTAGGCGGCGCGCAGGCGGGGGTCGGTGATGCCGGCGGCGTCCAGTTCGCGGGAGGTCACGGCCGTGCCCCCTGCGCCATGGGGCGTGCGGGCGTGCCCACTGTGGCGCGCGGGCGCGGCCGGCCGGTGACGCGGGCGGCGGCGAGCCGTCCCGACAGCAGCACGGGGGGCACGCCGACGCCGGGAGTGGTGCCGCAGCCGGCGAGGACGGCGTTGACGGTGCCGCGCACGAGGTTGCGGGGGCGGAACGGGCCGGTCTGGGCGAAGGTGTGCGCGGCCGAGAACGGGGTGCCCGCGGCGTGTCCTTGCGCGGTCCAGTCGGCGGGGGTCACCAGGCACTCCTCCTCGATGGCCGCGGCGATGCCCGTGAGGCCCCGGCGGTCGAGTTCGCGCAGCAGGCTGTCGCGGTAGCGGGGGGCGAGGCCGTGCCAGTCGGCGGCGTCGGGTCCGATGTCGGTGTTGGGGCAGGGCGCGAGGACGTAGTGCAGGTGTCGGCCCGGCGGGGCGAGCGTGGGGTCGGTGGCGGTGGGGCGGGTGACCAGCAGGGAGGGGTCGCTCATCAGCTCGCCGGTGCGGGTCAGTTCGCGGAAGGTGCGCCGCCAGGCCCGCCCGAAGGAGAGGGTGTGGTGCGCCAGCTCGGGCCAGGTGCGGTCGCAGCCGGCGTGCAGGACGACGGCGGACGGGGCGTGTCGGAGCCGCAGCGGGCGGCGCGGTGCGCGGCCGAGCAGGCGGTAGGTCACCGGAAGGTCGGGGGTGAGGACGACGGCGTCGCAGGGGATCCGCTCCGCCTCGGTGACCACGGCGGTGACGCGCTCGCCGAGGCGTTCGAGGCGGGTGACCCGCTGCCCGTAGTGGAACGTCGCCCCGGCGCGCTCGGCGGCGTCGGCCATGGCCCGCGGCAGGGCGTGCATGCCGCCGCGGGGGAAGTACACGCCGGCGACGGTGTCCATGTACGCGATCACCGCGTAGGCGGCGAGGGCCCGTTCGGGCGACACGCCGGCGTACAGGGCCTGGAAGGAGAAGACGCGGCGCAGGCGCTCGTCACGCAGGTGCCGGGCGACGCGTGCCTCCCAGCGGCCGAGGCCGCCGAGGGCCGCGAGGCGCGCCAGGTCCGGGGTGAGCAGGGAGAACGGCGAGTCGAAGTCGGCGTCGAGGAAGCGGCCCGCCTCGACCCGGTACAGCCGCCGCAGCCAGCGGCGCAGGCCGCGGTACCCGGCCGCGTCGGCGGGGCCGGAGAACCGTTCGATCTCCGCCTCCATCGCCTCCGCGTCGGTGTGCACGTCGAGGGCGTCGCCGTCGGCGAAGCGGGCCCGGTACGCGGGGCGCAGCGCGACGAGGTCGACGCGGTCGCGCAGCGCCTCGCCGACCGCGGCGAACGCCTCGTCGGCGATCTCCGGCATGGTGAGGACGGTGGGCCCGGTGTCGATCAGGTAGCCGCCGCGCGTGAGGCGTCCGGCGCGCCCGCCGGGCCGGGCGTCGCGCTCGACGACGGTGACCCGGCGGCCCGCGCCGAGCAGGTGCAGGGCGGCGGCCAGGCCCGCCAGGCCCGCGCCCACGACCACCACGTGGTCGGTGGGGCCCGGGATCGTTCGGGTCACCGACGCGCCTCCGTTCCCGCGAGGGTCGGGGCGGCGGCGCGGGGCCCGACGCCGGGTTCGGGCGCCCGGTCGGGCGTGCCGGTGGCCTCGGCCAGCAGGCTGCCGAGGCGGGCCCGGGCGCGCGGCTCCAGCGCCGCCTCGTGAAGGCGGTGCCGGCAGCGGCCGGCGAGCCGGACGATCTTCTTCTCCACCAGCGCGCGGGCCCCGGTGGCGACGAGGACGTCCCGCACCTCGTCCAGGGCGCCGTCGGGGAGGTCCGCGCGGCCGTTCGCGCGGTCCAGCACGCCGAGCGCCGCCGTGTCGCCGGCGGCCGAGGCGAGGGCGCGGGCGGTGGCCATCAGGTAGGTGGGTTTGCCCTCGCGGACGTCTCCGCCGGAGGGCTTGCCGGTGACGCGGGGGTCGGCGAAGACGTCGTCGAGGTCGTCCCGGAGCTGGAAGGCGAGCCCCGCGCAGCGTCCGGCGCGGCGCAGCGCGCGGGTGGTGGCCGCGTCCGCGCCGGCGAGGACCGCGCCGAGCAGGAGCGGCCGCTCCACGGTGTACAGGGCGCTCTTGAGGCAGGCGGCGCGGAGCGCGCGGGCCGGGGTGGGGGCGGCGACGGCCTGTTCCCGAACGTCGAGGTACTGGCCCGCCACCATCTCGGTGCGCAGGGCTCGCCACACCTCGGCCAGCCGGCGTGTGGTCCCGGGCGGGAGGCCCGCGTCCAGCGCGAGGTCGGTCAGGACGTCGTCGGCCCAGGCCAGGGCGAGGTCGCCGGCGAGCACGGCGGCCGACGCGCCGAGCCGGCGTGCGGCGGGGGGCGGTGCCGCGGGCCGGTCCGACCCGGTCCCGGACCCGGCGGTGACGGGTGCCCCGGGCGTCGCGTGCGCGGGCGCGGCGGCGTCGTACTGCCGGGCCACGGCGGCGTGCAGCGCGGGGCGGCCGCGGCGGGTGGGCGCCTGGTCCATCAGGTCGTCGTGGACCAGGGCACAGGTCTGGATCAGTTCGAGCGCGGCCGCCACCCGCAGGCCCGCGCGGACCTGGGTCGTGTCCGCCCCGCCACAGGCCCGCAGGGACCACCACACGAGCCGGGGCCGGATGCGCCGCCCACCGCGCCGGGTGAAGCGGTCCACCCGCTCGGCGATGTCGCGGGCGAACACCGCGTCGAGTTCCCGGCAGGCCGCGAGGCGTTCGGCGAGCACGGTCCCGATCTCCCGGTCGACGGCGCCCGACACGTCGTCGTCCACGAGGCGGGCGTCGTTCGCGTCGTGGTCCGGCCGGGCCGGCGGCACGGGCCCGGCGGGCGGACGGTGCGGCTGCTCCGCGGTGAGGCGGGGAATCGTCTGGGGGGAACGCATCACGGATCCTCTCGGCAGTGGGGGAAGCCGGGCGGGCCCGTGCTTCGTACGTCCTCCGCGGGGCGGTCCTCCGCGGATCGCGGGTCGCGGTTCGTCGGTCGGTTCCTCAGAGACACACTCGGTGTTCGACGCCCCCTCAGAACGCATTCCGCGCGGGACGCCCCACCGGATGCACCGTTCGGTGGACGTGCCCGCTGTGTCGGCACCCGTCCGCGCGACACGCGCCGGGGGCCGCGCCGCCGCGGCCGGCCGGCCGGGAGACTGGCCGCGACAGCAGTCCGGAGGGAGCCGCCCGTCGTGGAACTGGAGTCGGACGTCGCCGTGGTGGGCGCGGGGGCCGCCGGCCTGTCGCTGTGCCTGCGGCTGGCCCGGCCGCCGGCGGGCGCGCGCCGGGTGACGGCGCTGCTGCTGGCGGCACCGCCCGGCCCGTCCCGCGCCGCACGCCGGACGTGGTGTTACTGGGAGGCGGGTGCGGGGCCCTACGACGCGGCGCTGACGGCCTCCTGGCAGCGGCTGCGGGTGCGGTCCGGCGACGGCCGGGCGGTGGACGCCGCCATCGCGCCGCTGCGCTACAAGATGCTGCGCTCCGACGCCTTCGAGGCGCTCGCCGGCCCGGTGCTCGCCGGGAGTCCGTGGGTGCGGCGCGTCGAGGCCGTCGTCGAGCGGGTCGAGTCGGTGCCGGTCGGCGCCCTGGTGCACGGCCGCCTGGCCGACGGCGGCCCGGTGACCGTGCGCGCCCGCTGGGTCTTCGACTCCCGGCCGCCCGAGCGGCTGCCGCCGGCCCGCACGACGCTGCTCCAGCACTTCCGTGGCTGGTTCGTCCGCACCCGCCGGCCGGTGTTCGACCCCGACACCGTGGAGCTGATGGACTTCCGCACGCCCCAGCCGGCGCACGGGCTGTCGTTCGGCTACGTGCTGCCGACCAGCGCGCACGAGGCGCTCGTGGAGTACACCGAGTTCTCCCGCCACGTGCTCGGCCGGGACGCCTACGACCGCGCGCTGCGGCACTACACCACCCGGATCCTGGCGGCCGGCGAGCACGGGATCACCGCGTGCGAACAGGGCGTCATCCCGATGACGGACGCGGACTTCCCCCGGCGGACCGGCGCGTCCGTCTTCCGGATCGGGGCCGCGGCCGGGGCCACCCGTCCCGCGACGGGGTACGCCTTCAGCGCCATGCAGCGGCAGACCCGCGCCGTGGCCGCCGCGCTCCACGCCGGGCGCCGCCCGCTGCCGCCGCGCGGCCATCCCGCCCGCGCCCGGCTGATGGACGCCGTGCTGCTGCACGCCCTCGACCGCGGCCGGGTGGACGGCCCGGCGTTCTTCACCCGCCTGTTCGCCCGCGTTCCCGCGCCCCGCCTGCTGCGCTTCCTCGACGGCCGCGCCAGCCTGCCGGAGGACCTGTCCGTCGGCCTGCGGGTGCCCGTCGGCGCGATGCTCGGCTCCGCGCTGGCGCTGCCGTTCGTGCCGCGTCGGCCGCCCGCGGGCCCGGACGGGGGCGGGCGATGACCGGCCCGCGCCGTCCGCCCGCCCCCGGCGCGAGCGCCGCCGCCCTCGGGGCCCGGCCCGGCCGGGACCGGCGGGCCCGACTGCTGCCGGCCACGCCCGGCGCCGAACGGGCCGAGGGGCCCGACGCGCCGACCGTGGCCGTCGTCGGCGGCGGTATCGCCGGGCTGACCGCCGCCACCGCGCTGGCCGAGCGGGGCGTCCAGGTCACGCTGTACGAACGCGAGGCCCACCTCGGCGGGCGGCTGGCCGGGTGGCCCACACGGCTGGCCGACGGCACCACGGTGACGATGAGCCGCGGCTTCCACGCGTTCTTCCGCCAGTACTACAACCTGCGCGCACTCCTGCGCCGCACCGACCCGGCACTGGCCCGCCTGACGGGCCTGCCCGACTACCCGCTGCGGCACGGCGGCGGCCGGCGGGACAGCTTCCGGCGGGTGCCGCGCACGCCGCCGTGGAGCGCGGTCGGGTTCGTGGCGCTGAGCCCGTCGTTCTCGCTGCGTGACCTGGGGCGGATGAACGCGCGGGCGGCGCTGCCGCTGCTCGACGTGCGGGTGCCGGAGGTGTACGAGCGGCTCGACCACGTCAGCGCGCACGACCTCCTTGAGTCGATCCGCTTCCCCACGGCGGCCCGACACCTGGCGTTCGAGGTGTTCTCCCGCAGCTTCTTCGCCGATCCCCGGCGGCTGTCGGCCGCCGAGATGGCGCTGATGTTCCACGTCTACTTCCTCGGCTCGGCCGAGGGCCTGCTGTTCGACGTGCCCCGTGAGCCGTTCCCGCGGGCCCTGTGGGACCCGCTCGCCGGACGCCTGCGCCGGCTCGGCACGCGGCTGCGCACCGGGGACCCGGTGGAGGCGGTCGCGGTGCTGCCCTCGGGCGACTTCACCGTGGCCTCGACGGGCGGCGAGGAGCGGTACGACGCGGTGGTGCTCGCCCTGGACCCGGCCGGCCTGCGGGCGCTCGTGGCCCGCTGCGGCTCGCTCGGCGACGGGGCGTGGCGTGAGAGCGTGGCGCGGCTGCGCACCGCCCCGCCCTTCCTCGTCTCCCGCCTGTGGCTGGACGCTCCCGTGCGGGCGGACCGGCCCGGCTTCCTCGGCACGAGCGGTCACGGGGCCCTGGACAACGTCAGCGTGCTCAGTGGCTGGGAGGGCGAGGCGGCTCGCTGGGCCGCCCGCACCGGCGGCTCGGTGGTGGAACTGCACGCCTACGCCCTGCCCGCCGACGCCGACCCGGCGCGCACGCGGCGGGAGGTGCTGGACGAGCTGCGCCGCGTCTACCCCGAGACGGCGCGGGCGCGCGTCGTCGACGAGCGGCACGAGTGGCGGGAGGACTGTCCGCTCTTCCCGGTCGGGGGGTACGCCGACCGGCCGACGGTCGACACGCCCACGCCCTCGCTGGTCGTGGCGGGCGACGCGGTCCGCACCGGCCTGCCGGTGGCGTTGATGGAGCGGGCGGCCACCAGCGGCTTCCTGGCCGCCAACGCCCTGCTGCGCCGGTGGGGTCTACGGGGCCACCCGCTGTGGACGGTGCCCGTCCGGGGCCGCGGGGCGGCCCTGCGGTGGGCGGCGCGTGCCGCGACCGCCCGTCGAGAGTCCTGATCCCCTCCTCGCTCCGGACCTCGGGGACGACGTTCCCCGCCGGTGAGGGGGCTCATCGGCGGCCCCGTCTCCCCTGGTACGGCGGTGTTGACGTCTCGACACGCAGCGGGACCCGTGAGGAAGAACGTTTCGTGGAGCGAAAGTCGTCGTCACCCCGATCTTGACCTCGCCATGGGCACATCATACCGTTCCGAGCACATTAACGATCGAAGCTTTTCCCGAAAAAGACAGGGCTCCGATGATCACGAGGAAGACCCTCGCCGGGCTCCGCGGCGCGGCGGCCGCGCTGACCCTCGCCCTCGCCGCTTCCGTCGCCGGATGCTCGAACGCCACCCGCCCGGAGAGCGGGGACGGCAGCTCGTTCGAGTTCTGGTCCTTCACTGGGATCAACCAGGAAGCGCAGGTTCTGGAGTTCGAGCGGGAGCACCCGGAGATTGACGTGAAGCTGTCGGAGGTCGGCAGCACGGTGGAGACGGCACAGGCGCTGACGATCGCGCTCGCCGGGGGACGGGTTCCCGACCTGGTGCTCATCCAGGGCGACGATATGCCCCGGTTCGTGGACCAGCCGCAGAACTTCCGCGACCTGCGGGACTTCGGAGCCGGCGCGATCAGCGGCGACTACCTGGACTGGGTGATGAGCCAGGCCGTCGCCGAGGACGGCGAGATCATCGGCGTGCCGACCGACGTCGGGGGCATGGCGATCGCCTACCGAACCGACCTCTTCGCCGAGGCGGGGCTCCCGACGGACCGCGAGGAGGTCGGCGCGCTGTGGCCGACCTGGGAGGAGTTCATCGCCACCGGCGAGCGCTACACGGCCTCCACCGGGCGACCCTTCGTCGACAACGCCGCGACCAGCGTGTTCTACCAGGCGGTGAACCAGGTCTCGCGGAAGTACTACGACGACGACGGCGAGCTCGTGTACTCCTCCAACCCGGAGGTGCGCGAGGCCTTCGACCTGGCTCTGGCGGCCGTCGACGCGGGCATCACCGCCCGGCAGAGCACGTTCACCGAGGGCTGGAGCGCCGCGATGAAACGGGGCGACTACGCGGTGGTCGCCGCCCCCTCGTGGATGCTCAACAGCATCCGCACCAACGCGCCCGACACCGCCGGCAACTGGGACATCGCCACGATCCCCGGCGGGGCGGGGAACTGGGGCGGCAGCTACCTGGCGATCCCGGCCGGCGCCGCCAACCCCGAGGCGGCCTGGGAGTACATCCGACAGATGCAGTCCCCCGAGGGCCAGCTCCAGCACTTCAGTGAGACCGGCGCGCTGCCGACGACCCCCTCGGTCTACGGCGACGAGGTGCTTGCCTCACACACCGACCCGTTCTTCTCCGACGCCCCCGTCGGGCGCATCTACACCGAGTCGCTGCTGGGGATCTCCCCCTTCCACATCGGGCCCGACAGCGCGCCGATCGGCCAGGAGTTCCTCAACGCGCTCACCGACGTCGAACAGGGCGGCGCCGATCCCGAGCAGGCGTGGGACAAGGCGCTGGACAACATCTACACCGCCATAGGGGAGTGACCCGTGACCAGTACAGGGCTTGACCCGGCGGCGGACTCCCGCATCCCGACGCCATCGAAGCCACCGAAGCGCCAGGGCGTGTCGCGGATACGCCAGGGGATCGCCGAACGGATCGCTCCCTACGCCTACGTCGCGCCGTTCTTCCTCATCTTCGCCGTGTTCGGCCTCTTCCCCCTGCTGTTCACCTTCTACGTGGCCCTGTTCGACTGGAACCCCATCGGCGACCACACCTACGTCGGCTTCGACAACTTCACACGTCTGTGGGAGGACGGACGCTTCTGGAACGCCGCGGGCAACACCCTCAGCATCTGGCTGCTGTCCACCGTCCCCCAGCTGGTGCTGGCCCTGATCCTCGCGCACGCGCTCAACCACGCGAGGCTGCGCTTCGCGGCGTTCTTCCGCATGACGATGCTGGTGCCGTACATCACCTCGGTGGCCGCGACCACGATCGTCTTCGCCCAGATGTTCGACCGGGACTACGGCCTGCTGAACTGGCTGCTCGGACTGGTGGGCATCGGCCCGATCAACTTCGTCCAGTCCGTCCCCGGCAGTCACCTGATGATCGCCGTGATGGTCACCTGGCGGTGGTTCGGCTACACCACGCTGCTCTACCTCGCCTCGCTCCAGGCGGTCCCGCGCGAGACCTACGAGGCGGCGGCCGTGGACGGCGCCGGCGGCGTCAAGCAGTTCTGGCACGTCACCCTGCCCTCCCTGCGACCCGTCATCATCTTCACCGTCGTGACGTCGACGATCTACGGCCTACAGATCTTCACCGAGCCCCTGCTCGTCTCCCGCGCGGCGCCCCTGACCTGTGGTCCGGCCCGCGAGTGCCAGACCCTCACCCTCTTCCTGTACGAACAGGGCTTCGGAGTCTTCGAGTTCGGCTACGCGGCGGCGATCGGCGTGGCGCTGTTCGTCATGATCGTCATCCTGGCGCTGGTCAACTTCCTGGCATCCACCCGTATCCGCTCGGAGCGATGATGACCGCGACGACACGCCCCCGTCCCTCCCGTCCCTCTCGACCCGCCCACCGTCCCGTCGACCGGGTGCGCTGGTGGACCTACGTCCTGCTCGTGCTCGGGTCGGTGATCTGCCTCTTCCCCGTGTACTGGATGTTCGTCGTGGCCTCGACCGACACGGCGACCGCCACCGAGATGCCGCCCGAGATCGTGCCGGGGGGCAACTTCGCCCACCTGACCGACCTGGTCTTCACCACCGTCCCGTTCTTCCGGTCGCTGGTCAACAGCGTGGTCGTGGCCGGCGTCGTCGGCGTGGGGCACGCGGTGCTGTGCTCCCTGGCGGGCTTCGCCTTCGCCAAGCTGACCTTCCGGGGCCGCGACGCGCTGTTCGTGGTCGTCGTGCTCACCATGACGGTGCCGACGCAGCTGGCGATCATCCCGCAGTTCCTGATCGCCGCCGAGCTGGGCTGGGTGGACACCCTCCAGGCCCTCATCGTGCCGGGCCTGGCCAGCGCCTTCGGGATCTTCTGGATGCGGCAGCACCTGGCCTCCGTCCTCACGGACGAGCTGATGCACGCGGCGAGGATCGACGGCGCGAACAGCTGGCAGATCTTCTGGCGCATCGCCTTCCCTATCGTCCGTCCCGCCGCCTACGTCATCGGGCTCTTCGGGTACGTCACGATGTGGAACGACTTCCTGTGGCCGTTCGTCGTGCTCAAGTCCCCGGAGAACTACACCGTCCAGATCGCCATCAAGGCCCTCCAGAACAGCTACGACATCGACCTGGGACTGGCCATGGCGGGCTCCTTCCTGGCCACCCTGCCGTTGCTCGTGCTCTTCGTCTTCGTGGGGCGCCGCCTGGTGAGCGGGATCATGGAGGGCGCCTTCAAGGGGTGAGGCGCGTCCCCGACGACGCGTTCCACGGCCGTCGGGCCGAACGTCACGCGACCTCGCGTCCGGCTCGGCGGCTCAAGGATCCCGGGAAACGGCGGCAACCTTTCGGGGCCTCGGCGGAAACACAGGAACAGACGGCACGTCGCGCGACGGCGTCGAGGAGCCCGGGGCCCGTTCCGCCCGAGCGCGCCCCGTGCCGTCCCACGCTCCCGTCACCACCGTTCCGGCCGGGAGGAACGCCGACGCTGCGCACCTCCAGGTCATTGATTTCGGTGAACTAATCGAAAGAAAAACCTCGCAGCCTCGGCGCGGCCTGGGCGTCCGCCTGTCATCCCTCACCTCCCCCCTGCTTTCCGACACCCACCACGAGAAGGAGCCGCTGCCCGGCAGCGCCCGGGCCGTCCCCCATCTCCGTCCGCCCCCGAGGGGCGGGCTCCTCGTGAGGGCTTCACCCGTGTGGGGGACACTCCCGAGGACGCCTCGGGGAGGCCCGGGAGGCCGCGCCCACTGACGGGCCGGCCCGCGCAAGCGTCGATTCCCGGTCACGAAGCGGTGAGCTCCTGTCAGATCTGCTCAGAATCACACCCGTTGATCCTTGGCACAGGGGCGCCGGGACGTCAGCATGGGTCCATGCCGCGACCACCCACCCGTCTGCTCCGTCCCTCCCGTCGCATCGTGTTGCGCAGCGGCGCCGCGCTCCTGACGTCGGCCGCCACCGCCGTCGGCTCCGCCGCGGAGGACGACGGTGGCGGCGACGACGAACGGAGCCTCGGCCGCACGCTCACCGCCGAGGGATCGGACACGGACTTCCCCGGCGCGCTGTGGGCCCCGTCGGATCCCCACAACTACACCGCGGCGCGGCGGCCCGCCGAACACCCGGTGGAGTTCGTCGTCATCCACGTGGCTCAGACGACGTTCGAGGGCACCATCGGGGTCTTCCAGAACCCCGACAGCGAGGTCTCCGCGCACTACGTGGTGGCCTCCGAGGACGGCCGCGTCGCGCAGTGCCTGCGGGAGACCGACATCGGCTGGCACGCCGGGAACTGGGACTACAACACCCGCAGCGTCGGCATCGAGCACGAGGGCTGGGTCGAGGACGCGGCGTGGTTCACCGACGTGATGTACCGTCGCTCGGCCGAGCTCACCGCCCACATCTGTGACGTCCACGGCATTCCGAGGACGCGGGAGCACGTCATCGGCCACAACGAGGTGCCCGGCGCGACCCACACCGACCCCGGGCCGCTGTGGGACTGGGACCGGTACATGGAGCTGGTCGTCAGCGCATAAGCGCGATATTCATCAGATCAGGGGGATTACTCCGTCCGAGCCCTCTGTGAGGGCTCCGGCGGCGCCATGATCGCCCCGTGAAGAGGAGTCAACAGGCGGGACGCGCCGGCCTGGCGTGCGCCGCGCTGGCGGTGGCCGCCCTCGCTGGCCCTGCCGGGGACGGAGCTGCGGCGGTCCGCCAGGACGCGTGCGCGGGGGGAGCGTGTGAGGCGCCGAGCGCGCCTCCGCCCTCTCTGCCGCCGTTCCCGCCCTTCCCGCCCTTCCCGCCGCCGGACTGCCCGCCGACGCCGACACCACCGCCCGTTCCCACGCCCCCGCCCCCGCCGACGCCACCGGAGCCCACCCCGTCAGCGTCGCCGTCGCCGTCACCGTCTCCGTCTCCGGGCCCGACCGGCGCCCCGGCACCGCCCCCCGAGCCCCCGGCACCGCCTCCGCCACCGCAGGCCACGCCCGCTCCTCCCCCGCCGTCCCCGCCACCGCCCGCGGAAGCCGCTCCGGAGCCGTCCCCCGAACCGCCTCCCGAGCCGTCACCGACCCAGGCGCCGGGTCCCACTCCCCCGCCCACCACGCCCGTCTCGCTGGCCGCGGCGTTGGACCCGCCCGTCGACGACGAGCCGCCGGACCAGGACACGCCGCTCGTCACCCATGCCCTGCTGATCACCGCGCCCGCCGTGCTGGCCGCCGCCGCGCTGCGCCCCCGGTCCGGCTCGCGGTCGCAGCACCCCTCCCGTTCCACCTCGTCGTAGGAGGCCCGCGTGTCCCAGTGGCTCGCACTGATCGCCGTCATCGTCGCGACCTGCGCCGTCGTGATCCTCATAGCGGTGCTGCGGCAGCGCCGCGCCGGCGATGACGACGACCCCTCGGAGACGCCCGACGTCATCGAGTACATGACGATGATGCTCGGCGTGGTGTACGCCATGGTCGTGGGCCTCGCGATCGCCGGGGTCTGGGAGGAGCGCAGCGCCGCCGAGGAGTGGGTGCAGCGCGAGGCGTTGGCGCTCTACGAGGTGAGCCAGCGCGCCGAGGTCCTGCCGCCCGAGGCCCGCGACGACGTCCAGGGCCGCATCGACGACTATCTCGGCCACGCCACCGCCGCCGAGTGGACGCACATGGTCGACCACGGCGAACTCACCGACCGGGGCACCGCGTTGCTCGGCGAGCTGCGCGACACCGTGACGAGCCGTGAGCCGGAGACCGTGCGGGAGGTCGAGTCGTACCAGGCGATGGTCGACAAGGTGGCCGCCGCGGAGGAGGCGCGGATCGCCCGGGGCGAGAGCGCGGGACCGACGATGCCGCGGCTGGTGTGGATCGGGCTCGTCACCGGCGCGGCCGTGGTGATCGGCATGGTCTTCGCCCTCCAGATCCAGCGCTCGTCACGGGAGTTGGTGCTCGCCGGTCTGTTCAGCGGCCTGATCGCCTTCCTCCTCTACCTGATCTGGTACTTCGACGACCCCTACGCCCGCAGTCTCGACGGCGCCGTCGAGGCGTTCACCGGGCTGTTCCCGCAGCTCGTGGCCGGGTCCGGGCCCGGCTAGCGGCACGCCAGAGGCAGCACGCGACGTGGAGCGACAGGGCCGTAGCATGAGGCAGATGAGCCCACTGTTTCCGGCGCTGGCGGGCGACGCGCCCGGCGGCGGCAGGCCCGCGCTGCACTTCGGTGACCAGACCCTCGGCTACGAACGGCTCGCGGCGGAGGCCCGCGCTCTGGCCGACCGGCTGCTCGACCACCAGGAGGGGCGTCGACCCGCGTCGGAACGGGTCGCGGTGTGGGCCACCCCGAGTCTGGACACCGCCGTCGCGACGGTCGGGGCGCTGCTGGCCGGCGTCCCCGCGGTGCCGGTCAATCCCAGGAGCGGGGAGCGCGAGGTGGCGCACATCGTCTCCGACAGCTCCCCCGCCCTGGTGCTGGCCGCGCCGGACGAGGAGCTTCCCGGCGCGCTGGCGGCCCTGCCCCGGCTCGCGCCCCGCCCGGCGGGCGACGGCGGGGACGCCGACCCACCGCACGGGCCCGGCCCCGCGAGCACCGCGCGCGGGGCGGGCGGAGCTTCGGGCGCGGCCGGGCCGGAACCCGACCCGGAACGGCCGGCGTTGGTCATCTACACCTCCGGCACCACCGGTCCGCCCAAGGGCGTGGTGATCTCCCGCCGCGCCGTCGCCGCCACGCTCGACGCGCTCGCCGACGCCTGGCAGTGGACCGCCGAGGACGTGGTCGTCCACGCGCTGCCCCTCTTCCACGTCCACGGCCTGGTCCTCGGTGTGCTGGGCCCGCTGCGGCGTGGCGGCACCGCCCGGCACCTGGGCAGGTTCTCGCCCGAAGCCGTGGCGAAGGCGCTCGGCGAGGACGGCACCGTGCTGTTCGGCGTGCCCACCATGTACCACCGCCTCGCCGGCGCCGCCTCGACGGACGCCGCCGTCGCCGCGGCGTTGGCCGGTGCCCGGCTGCTGGTATCCGGTTCGGCGCCGCTGCCGCTTCCCGACCACGAACGGCTGACGGCGGCCACGGGTCGGCAGGTCATCGAGCGGTACGGCATGACGGAGACGCTGATGAACACCGCCGTCCGGGCGGACGACGTCGGCGCACGCCCCGGCACGGTCGGTGTGCCGCTGCCGGGCGTCGAGCTGCGGTTGGTCGACGAGGCGGGCGCCGAGCTCACCACCGACGACGGGGAGACCATCGGCGAGATCCAGGTGCGCGGCCCGAACCTCTTCACCGAGTACCTCGGCCGCCCCGACGCCACGGCCGAGGCGTTCGACGGGGAGCCCGCGGCGGGCGGCTGGTTCCGCACCGGCGACATGGCCACCCGCGACGGCGACGGCCGGTACCGCATCGTGGGTCGCCGGTCGACCGACCTCATCAAGAGCGGCGGGTACAAGATCGGCGCGGGCGAGATCGAGAACGCCCTCCTGGCGCATCCCGCGGTCGCGGAGGCGGCGGTGACCGCCGAGCCCGACCCGGACCTCGGCGAACGCGTGATCGCGTGGGTCGTGCCGCGCGAGGCGTCCGCCCCACCGGCCGCCGAGGAGCTCGTCGCGCACGTCACGCGGCTGCTCGCCGCGCACAAGCGTCCCCGCGAGGTCCGCTTCCGCCCGGCGCTGCCCCGCAACGACCTGGGGAAGATCCTCAAGCGGGAGCTGCGGTGACGGCTTCGCCGCCCGGCCCCTCCACACCCGCCGAACCGTCGGGGCCCGCCGTGCCCGCGGCCGGCACGGCCCGTGACCTGATCGCGCTTCTCGCCGAGGGCTTCACCGAGCTGCCGCACCGCCCGCCCGCCGACCACACGGCGCCGGACGGACCGATCGGCTGGCGCGGCTACGACGCGGCCCGCGCCCGCGCCCGGGAGCAGTCGGGCGAGTCGGAGGCGGTGGTGTGCGGCGTCGCCGACGTCGGCGGCACCGAGGCGGTGCTCGTCGTCTTCGAGTTCGGCTTCCTGGGCGGGTCCATCGGTGAGGCCACCGGCGACCGCATCGCGACCGCGTTCACGACCGCGCGGGACCTGTCCCTGCCGGTGGTGTCGGTGATCGCCAGCGGCGGCTCGCGACTCCAGGAGGGCATGTACGCGTTGACGCAGCTCCAGCGCATCGCCCGCCAGCAGGTGCGGCTGCGAACGGCCGGCCTCGCGCACCTGGCGGTGCTGGCCGGCCCGGTGACCGGCGGCGGCTGGGCGACGCTCGGCGCGGGCGCGGACGTGCGGCTGGCGTTGCCGGGCGCACAGGTCGGTTTCGCGGGCGCGCGGGTCAGGCCGCCGGACGCGGACCCGGCCGCGTACACGGCGGAGGCGAAGCTCGCCGCCGGCCTGGTGGACCGCATCGTGCCCCGCGACCAGCTGCGGCAGGCCGTGGCCCGGTGGCTCGCGCTGCTGACCACGCCGGCCCTGGAGCCCGCCCCGCCGCCGCGCGCGCTCGGCACCGCGCCGGGCCTGCCCGCGACGGGTTGGGACGCGGTGCGCCGGGCCCGGACGGCACGACGGCCGCGCGCCGAGGCGTACCTCGACGCGTACTTCACCCTGCGCGAGCCCCTGGCCAGCACCGATCCGGGGCTGCTGTGCGGCTTCGGGCAGCGCGCCGGTCGGACCATCGCCTACGTGGCGCAGCGGGGCACCCCCACCCAGCCGGCCGGGTTCCGTGCGGCGACGCGGCTGCTGCGGCTCGCCGACCGGCTGTCGGTACCGGTGCTGACGCTCGTGGACACGCCGGGGGCCGCGGCGGACGCGGCGGCCGAACGGGAGGGCGTCGGCGTGGCGATCGCCGAGACCATCAGCGCCGTCGCCGCCGCGCGCGTTCCCGTGACGACCCTGCTCGTCGGGGAGGGCGGGTCGGGCGGCGCGGTGGCGCTCACCGCCGCCGGGCGCACCTGGGTGACGCCCGACAGCTACTACTCGGTGGTGGCCCCCGAGCGGGCCCTCGCCCTGCTCCGACGCGGGCCCGAGCAACTGCGCGAGACGGCGGACCAGCTGCGGCTGCGCCCGCAGGACCTCGTCGACCTCGGCCTCGCCCGTGGCGTCGTGACCCCCTGACGGCCGGGGTGTCCGGCCGTCAGGGAGTCGGCGCGTCGGGGCGTCGGCGCGTCGGGGCTGGCGTCTACAGCCCGCGCTCGGCGAGCCAGCGCAGCTGCTCCCGTGGCTGCGAGCCCCTGCCACCGCCGTGGTCGCCGTAGTGCCACACGGTGATGTCCTTCGGCGCGGCGTAGCGGTTGTACGCCGCGAACACCGTGGACGGCGGGCAGACGGGGTCCATCAGCGCCACGCTGAAGAGCGCGGGGGCGGTGGCCCGGGGAGCGAAGTGGACGCCGTCGAAGTAGTCGAGCGTGGCGAAGACGGTGGCGGGGTCGACGCGCTGGTGCACCCCGAGGTACCAGGCGAGCTCGGGGTAGGGGCCGTCGGAGGCGATCTCGCTGGCCCGCCGGTAGTGGCACAGGAACGGCACGTCGACGAGGGCCGCGGCCACCGCGTCACCGGCCAGTCCCGCGGTGGCCAGCGCCAGGCCGCCGCCCTGGCTGCCGCCGGAGACCACGACCCGGGCGGGGTCCACGGCCGGGTGCTCGCGCAGCACCTCCACGGCGCGCACGCAGTCGGTCATCAGCCGCCGGTAGTAGTAGTGCTCCGGGTCGGTGACACCCCGGGTCATGAAGCCGCCGACGTAGTGCGGGCTGGGCACCGGGTCGGGGTCGGGGGTGTCGTGTCCCTGGCCCCGGCTGTCCACCACGAGATGCGCGTAGCCGGCCGCGCTCCACAGCAGGTGCTCGTGGTAGAGGCCGCGGCCGCCGCTGTAGCCGATGTAGGTGACGACGGCGGGCAGTGGGCCCGTCGCGCCGCGCGGCAGCAGCAGCCACGCGGCGACGGGCTGGCCGCCCCAGCCCGGGAAGCGGACGTCGAAGACGTCGACCGTGGTGAGCGGGGAGTCGGCGACCGGCTCGTAGCTGGCGGGTCCCGGGGCGGCGGCGCGCGCCGCGTCGAGGGTCTTGGCCCAGAAGTCGTCGAAGTCCTCGGGCTCGGGGATGTCGGGGCGGTAGCTCCGCAGCTCGTCCAGCGATATGTCGGTCAGTGGCATGGAGGACGCCCCTTTGCGTGTCACGTGTCCTGTGCGGCACTGTGTGGTTCTGTGTAGATGTTCGCCGCGCAGAAGCTATGCCGCCGTGGCTTCCACGGTCAACGCCTCCGGGTGGTACGGATGGACCCGTGGACTGGATCGCGCATCCCGACGCCTGGCTGAGCCGGCTCGTCCTGCAACGCGGCCTGGCCGTCGTCTACGTCCTGGCGTTCTGGGCGGCGGCGCGCGAGTTCCGTGTGCTGGCCGGCGAGCACGGCCTCACCCCGGCGCGGGCGTTCCTGCGCCGCGTCCCGTTCCGGCGGGCACCGAGCCTCTTCCAGCTGCGCTACTCGGACCGGCTGCTGACCGCCGTCGCCTGGTTCGGTGCGGCGCTCGCGGCGGCGGTGGCGGCCGGTCTGGTCGACGCCCTCCCCCTGTGGGCCTCGCCGCTGCCCTGGCTGGTGCTGTGGCTGCTGTACCTGTCGATCGTGAACGTCGGACAGGGCTGGTACGGGTACGGCTGGGAGTCGCTGCTGCTGGAGGCCGGCTTCCTGGCGATGTTCCTCGGCAACGACGACATCGCGCCACCAACCGTCGGCCTCTACCTGGCGGTGTGGCTGGTCTTCCGCGTCGAGCTCGGGGCCGGGCTGATCAAGTGGCGCTGCGACAGCTGCTGGCGGAAGCTGACCTGCCTGTACTACCACCACGAGACCCAGCCCATGCCAGGCCCGCTGAGCTGGTACTTCCACCACCTGCCGCGTCCGCTGCACCGGGTGGAGGTGGTGGCCAGCCACGTCGCCCAGTCGCTCGCGCCGTTCGCCCTGCTCGCGCCGCAGCCGGTGGCGAGCTGGGGGGCGGCAGTGGTGATCGTCACGCAGCTGTGGCTGGTGGCCTCGGGGAACTTCTCGTGGCTGAACTGGCTGACGATCCTGCTGGCCGTCGCGGCGGTCGACGGGGCTCTCGCCGCCCGCCACCTGCCGCTGCTGCCCGACCCGCCGCGCGACCAGCCGGACGCCCCCGCGTGGTTCACGGCGCTGGTGCTGGCCGCCGCCGTCCTCGTCGCCGTGCTCAGCTACTGGCCGGTGCGGAACATGCTCTCCCGCGCCCAGCAGATGAACCGCTCCTACAACCCCTTCCACCTGGTCGGCACCTACGGCGCCTTCGGCACGGTCACCCGGGTCCGGCACGAGGTCGTGCTGGAGGGCACCGCGGACCGGGAGCCGGGCCCGGAGAGCCGGTGGGAGGCGTACGAGTTCCACGGAAAGCCCGGCGACCCACGCAGGCGACCGCGCCAGTTCGCGCCGTTCCACCTCCGCCTCGACTGGCAGATGTGGTTCGCCGGCCTGGCGCCGCAGGCCCCGCAGCCGTGGATGCGGCAGCTGGCACTGCGGCTGCTCCGAGCCGACGGGCCCACGCTGCGTCTCCTGCGCGTCAACCCCTTCCCCGACGCGCCACCCGCCCAGGTGCGCGCCCGCGTCTACCGTTACCGCTTCACCACCTGGCGTGAACGCCGCGCCACGGGCGCCTGGTGGCACCGCACCCTGGTCGGCGAGCACCTTCCCCCGCGCTCTCTCGACCCTGACCACGAGCACGGCCACAGCCGCGGCCTCGGGCGGGAGGCGGAGGGCGCGGAGGGCTGAGCGAGCGGGTCTCCGTATGAGGTATGGTTCTGGTGCGCGGTGATCAGGGCGAAAGCACCGAGTCACCGGCGCCGGGACGTGGCGCAGCTTGGTAGCGCACCTGACTGGGGGTCAGGGGGTCGTGGGTTCAAATCCCGCCGTCCCGACCAGCGTCTTCGCAGGTCACAGGCCGTTTCCGCCGTTGGCGGGGGCGGCCTTTCGCGTGCCCGTTCGCTCCCATGGGAGCGAAAGCTGGGAGCCCTCGCGCTCCCACCGTGCTCCCACGCTCCCAGGACGTCAACCGGGGTGGTCAGGTGTGTCACCCCATCTGATGGTTGTGGGCGCCGGTTCGTGGACGCTGGGGGTGGTTGTCAACCGTTGTCCGCCGTATTCACACGGTCGGGACGTGGTCTTTCGCCGGCAAGTGGCCCGGTGATGGCACCTGACGTGGGCCGTCGGGGGCCGTCGGGGACATGGCAGCGACCCGGCGCGGGGTGCGCGCCGGGCCGCTTGTGGCGTGGGGGGTGTGGGGGGTGTGGGGGTTAGGTGGTGAGGGCGAGGGGGTCGGCGGGGTTGGTGTCGTTGGCGGCGGTCAGGGATCGCTGCCAGCGGTTTTCCAGTCCGGCCAGGAGCCGGGTGTCGATGCTGGCGGCGACGTGGCTGTAGGTCTCGTCCATCCGGTTCTGCAGCGTGTGACCGAGCCGGCGGGCCTGTGCCACGTCGGGGTTGCCGTCCTCGATCAGCCAGGTCTTGTGCGAGTGGCGCAGCCCGTGGAACGTCAGCCGCTCATCCACCGGTGTCCAGTACCTGCCATCGATCGTCCCGCCCCGAGTGGCGGGTGCCCATACCCGACGCTGGAATCCTGACCGGCGCAGCAGTGCCCCGCGCAGGGTGGTGAAGACGAAGTCCCGGCGGTGCGCGCTGAGGTCTGCGGTGAGCAGGGCGGTGAGGAAGGGGGGAAGGGTCACGGTGCGGACGCTGGCGCGGGTTTTGGGGTGCCCCAGCGACAGGGCTCCGTTCACTTCGTGGAGGGCTCCGTTGTGGGTGATGTGGACCAGGCCGCGTTCGAGGTCGACGTTGTCGCGTTGCAGGCCGGCGAGTTCTCCCCAGCGCATGCCGGTGTAAGCCGCAGTGATGACCAGCAGGCAGTGGTTGCGGCAGGAGACGCGCAGGATACGACGGGCGATGGTCAGGAGTTGATGTTCGTCGATCCAGGGCCGTTCGCGATGCGGCTGGAGGCGTCCTCTGCCGCGGTGTTCGGACCGTACCGGGGTGCGGTCGATCAGACGGTTGTCGACGGCGTCGGCCAGGATCATGCCCAGCAGTTTCCGGATGCTTTTGACGGTGGTCTGGGCGTAGCTGTCGCGGAGTTTCTTCAGCCAGATCTCGATTCCCGCCGGGGTCAGCGCGGTCAGCGGTGTAGCGCCCCACTGCGGCAGGATGTGGCGGGTGAGCAGGGTGCGGTAGAACGCCTCGGTGTTGGCGCCGACATCGATCGTCTGCCACCACGTTTCCGCCCACTGGGCCACCGTCACACCCACCTCGGCAGCGGGCGCGGTGGCGGCCGTCGGCGACGGCCGGGACGTCTGCGCCGCCAGCGCCCGCGCGTCCGGGCTGGGAAGAACGGGCGGTGCAGGCGACAGACCCGGCCCGACCAGTACCATCGCCGCAGCCGCCGTTTGGGGCGGCGGCGGTGGCGCTGCCGAGGGGGTCAGGGGCGTGGGGGGTGTGTCCATCTGTTCGGCGTAGGCGCGGGCCGCTTCGCGGGTCGGGAACCCGGGCACGCTTCCGGTCACTCCGGGGCTGCGCCAGTAACGTACCCGCCAACTACGGCCATGCCGTTCTACCCAGGCCATTCGCGCATCTCTCCCTTTCACGCTTTCGCGCTCTCTTTCGTGGTGATCAGTGACGCCGCCGGGAAATGGACGGCGTTATGGGAGCAATGGACGCTCGGGTGCTATCCGGAGCGGAATCCCCCGTCCGGGTCGTGCGATGCCGAATTCTTTCCGGAATCGCTGGGACGGCGAGATCCGTGACGGATCAGCTCAGTGAGATCATCGGGCGAAAACCGCACATGCCGCCCGATCCGCGTGTGGGGAATTTCCCCCTGAGCTGCTTTCTTCCGCAGCCAGGAAGGAGGAATCCGCAGACGAGCAGCCGCTTGGTCGGCCGTGAACAACACCGGTGACGACACCGGATCGGAAGAACACGCGAGGCCAGCTACAGCCGTCGACCTCTCGCGCCGCGGCGGGCGGGCCGCAACGTTCTCAGCCTCCACCCCATCGTCCGCCTTCTCGTGTGCTTCTGGTCCCGGCTGCGTCAACGGGGGACGGACCAACCCCCCGCCCTGGCCCACCGGTTGTTGCGCTCGCCCGCGCCACGACCGCGCCGTCACCGCCCCACTCCCCCACCCTGCTGACGAACACACCCACGCACCCGCGTCAGGCACGGACCCGACCGCCTCGGCCGACGGCAGGAACTGGCAGGCGTCCCGACCTCAGTACCGGGCTTGCGGAAGATCAGGACGTCTTCGTGGGCGATGAGGTGGAGCGGCAGGCCCTGGCGGCGGGCGTCGCGGGTGTTCTTCAACTGGAAGAAGGAGGGGCGGAGGACGAGCCGGTCGTCGCGGATGCCGGCCAGAAGCGCGGCACAGCGTTCGACCGGGAGCAGGCCGGCGTGGCGTCCGGCGGCGATGACGGCGGTGGGCAGGTCGACGAGTTCGCCGCGTTCGCGCCAGGGGCGAGCGGTGATGACGACGATGCCGCCAGGGCGCAGGACACGGGCGCTGTGGGCGAGGATCCGCGCGAGGCCGGCGAGGAGGTGGTCGGTGGTGGCGTAGGCAAGGTTCCTGGGGTCACGGCCGTAGCGCCAGTTCCACTTCGTGACACCGGGGGCGCCGGTCTCGGTGGTAGCGCGGACCCGGCCATGAGCGGACGAGCCGTACGGGGGTGAGGTGATCACGAGGGCGGCCTGCCCCAGGTAGCCGGGGTCGATGAGGTCGGCGAGCTGACGGGCGTCGCCACGGACGACCTCGGCAAGGCCGCGTCGAGTGTGGGCGATGGCGTGCTGGGCGTTGGCGTGGGCCAACTCCGCCCAGCGGGGCTCGTACTCGACGCCGAGGGCGTTGCGGCCGAGGTAGAGGGCTTCGACGAGGGTGGTGCCGATGCCGCACATGGGGTCCAGGACGAGGTCGCCGGGCTGGGTGTAGCGGCGGATGGCGTGGGCGGCGATGCCCGGGAGCATCTTGGCGGGGTGGGCGGCGCTGCCGGGCAGGTAACGGCCCAGGCGTTGCAGGCGGGCGGTGGTGGGGGCGGTGTTCCACACCGAGTACGGCACGAGACCTCCAAGTCAGCGGTAGCGGAAGTAGGCGAAGGGCTGGGGGCGAGGGGTTGGGAGGGCGGTCAGGCGGGAGTGAAGAGCAGCAAGTCGCTGTGAACCGGCCGGTGGCGCCACGGGCCCGAGGGTTCCGCCGGGGCGTCGGCGGTGGGGTGGAGGCGGCCGCCGCTGGCCGTCGCGTGAACGAGAAGGATGTGCTGGCGGTAGACGAACCCGGCCGAGCGCGCGAGCGCGATGAGCCGGCCGCACGGGTCGAGGAGCTCGCCGTCCTCCCCATGGGCCTGGCGACAGGCGACCAGCAGGAAGCTGTCGCGGTGCAGCCGGCGGTAGGCGCGGTGGAAGAAGCGCGCCGGGCCGTCATCCGTTCGCCTGGTCGCGTCGCCGATCAGGTGCAGTGCGCGCGTCGCGTCGGGGTGCAGTTCGGCCAGCAGCACCGACGGCCCAGACACCGGGGGCGGGCTGGTGTCGAGGGACGCGTAGAGTGCGTGGGCCTGGGAGTCCGTGCCCTCGCCCGTGTCTGGAATCGGGATGTGGATGAGCGGAGCGGGCGTGTTGTGGCCGGGGCGGCGGGTGAACTCGGCCTTGATACGACGCAGCGCCCAACCGGGCACAACAGCGTCGTCGGCGCCGGACGCCGCGATGGGTGACGTGGGGGTGGGGGTGGGCTCGGCTGTGGAAGGCGCGAGCCAGATCGTTGAGGGAAGCGCGATGTTCGCCTCAGCGCGACGGGTGGATGGGACGCGGTTCATGGGTAAGGCGCGCGACCAAGGGTTCCTGGTGCGACTCGTGCTGACACCGTCTATAGAGAAATCGCAGCCCGCCAGGTTCAGAAAGTAGCCGAATCTCCTCCGGACGGAGTAGCGGGACGATGAAGCCACAGAGCCTTTTCCAACCTCAGGCTGCGGGCCTCAGGTGAAGTGCGAGGACGGCTTTGACCAGGTTGGTTATGCGGGGCGTGCTGCATCGCAGCTTCCGCAGGAGCCGCCAGGACTTCAACGTGGCGACG
>NZ_JBQQBZ010000016.1:0-134571 GCF_052245655.1 Streptomyces sp. 4N509B | reverse complement strand
CCACTAATCCACCACCGAAGCGGCTTCATCGTTCGACTTGCATGTGTTAAGCACGCCGCCAGCGTTCGTCCTGAGCCAGGATCAAACTCTCCGTGAATGCATCACAAAACGCGACCACTCACGCGAGCATCCTCGCAGAATGAATCACAAAAAAAACTGGCATTGACAACTATCAAGCACGCTGTTGAGTTCTCAAGAAACGGACACTTCCTTCACGACCCTCTCAGGCCGCTCCGGGCGTTTCCCTCTCGGTGTCCACTACCTTAGAGCGTCCCCCCGCCGATTTCAAAATCGGGGCTTTCGTTCTGCATAAGGCACAACGAAAGAGACCCTTGCGGGTCGGTCACTCATGGGAAGTGGGTGCCACTAGGCGTGGCGGACGCGCTGCTCTTTGAGAGCGCTCGTAATACGTTACGCCTGTGCTTCATGGACGTCAAGTTGGGTTCACGTGAGCGCCGTCTCAGGGGGCGATGGGGGCGTCCGTCTGGCGGTCCGCCGCGACCGTGTCGCCGGTCTCACCGGCCTGGACGGCGCGACGGCCGAGCACGAAGACATAGGCGAGGAACGCGACTTCTGCGACGACTCCGATGGCGATGCGAGCCCAGGTGGGTAGTCCGGAGGGGGTGACGAAGCCCTCGATCGCGCCCGAGAGCAGGAGGACCACCGCGAGGCCGATCGCCATGCCGATCGCCACCCGTCCCTCCTCCGCCAGAGCGGTGCGGCGTGTGCGTCTGCCGGGGTCGATCACGGTCCACCCCAGCCGCAGGCCCGTGCCCGCTGCCACGAACACAGCGGTCAGTTCGAGCAGGCCGTGCGGCAGGATCAGCCCGAGGAAGACGTCGAGACGGTCCGCGGAGGCCATGAGTCCCACACCGGCCGCCACGTTGACGGCGTTCTGGAGGAGCACCCACAGCACCGGCAGGCCGAGCAGCGCTCCGAAGGCGAGGGACATGCCGGCGACCTGGGCGTTGTTCGTCCACACCTGGGCGGAGAACGCGGCGGCGGGACTGCTGGAGTAGTAGGACTCGTACGCACCACCGGGGCGGGTCATCTCGCGTAGTTCCTCGGGCGCGGCGACCGTGCCGCGCACGTCCGGAGTGGCGGCGATCCACCAGCCGAGGGCCGCCACCACGAGGACGAACAGCACTCCGGTCGTCACCCACCAGTGCCGCGAGCGGTAACAGGCTGCGGGAAAGGCCACGGTGAAGAAGCGGGCGGCGTCGCGCCAGGTCGCTCGTCGGGTGCCGACGACCGCGCTGCGTGCCCGTGCCACGAGCGAGGTGAGCCGGCTGACGAGCGCGGGGTCGGGTGATGAGGACTGGATCTGGGAGAGGTGGGTGGCGGTGCGCTGGTAGAGGCTGACGAGCTCGTCCGCTTCCGCTCCTGTGAGGGTGCGCCGGCGACGGCGCAGCAGGGCGGTCAGCCGGTCCCACTCGGCTCGGTGCGCGGCGACGAAGACGTCCAGATCCATGGTCCGAGCTTGTCAGACGGGGCGCCGGGACGGCGACGGGTGCTCCCGGTCCGATGGTGTTGTCAGAGCATGGTGACAGACTGTGCAGCGATGGCGCGCGGTTGGTGCGACGCTGGGTAACGGACGCGACGGACGTCGTGGAGCGGGAGTGGAGAGGGGTGCGCGGATGAGTCAGCTGGTCACGGGCGACGCCGTGGTGCTCGGGCTGCAGCCCGCACGGGTTCCGAGCCGGGCGCTGGCGGTGGCGCTCGACCTGACCGTGGTTCTCGGGGGGTATCTCCTGGCCACCGTCGTGCTGCTGAGCGCGGTGATGCCCCTCGGGTCGGCGGCGGCTTCCGCGGTGTACGTGGTGCTCCTGGTCGGGATGCTGGTGGGGATTCCGGTGGCGGTCGAGACGCTCAGCCACGGCCGGTCGCTGGGCAAGCTCGTCTGCGGGCTGCGGGTGGTACGGGACGACGGCGGCCCGGTTCGCTTCCGGCACGCGCTGGTCCGCGGTGTCGTGGGGTTCGTCGAGATCGTGGCGACGGGTGGCTCGGTCGCGCTGATCGCCTCGCTGGTGTCGGCGGAGGGGCGACGGCTGGGGGACGTGTTCGCCGGGACTCTGGTGGTGCGCGAACGGATACCGGGCGGGCGGCATGAGGCGGCGCTGCCGCCGCCTCCGCCCTGGCTGGCGGGACAGTTCGCGGAACTGGACCTGTCCCGTGTGCCGGAGGGGCTGTGGCTGGCGATACGGCAGTACCTGACCAGGGCGCGGCAGCTCGATCCTCAGGTGGCCTGGTCGATGGCGGTCACGCTCTGCGGGGACCTGATGGAGCGCACCGGGTCGACTGCGGCTTCCGACGTTCACCCGGCCGCCTATCTGGCGGCGGTGGTGGCCGAGCGGCAGCGGCGGGACGCGGCGCGGGCCTTCGGGCAGCAGGCCGCCGCGCCTCCCGCGGGTGCCGTGGCGGAGGGGCCGCGGCATGCGGAGGGGCCATGGCCGGGGTTCACACCGGTGGTTCAGCCGCCGGTGGAGGCGGCTCCTGCCGTGACGTCGCCGGCTCGACCCGTGGCGGACCAGCAGATATCCCCGGCGGATCCGCCCGAGCGGCAGGGCGCGGAGGTGTCGCCTCCGCGACGGGGCTTCACTCCGCCGTCCTGAAGTCCGAGGGCGGGGAGTCGAGCGCGGCCAGCTCCACGTCGGGTGCGGCGAGGACCACGTCGCCCGCGAGGTGCACCGTGTGGCGCTCCGCCGTCTCCAGGTCGTCCACACCGTAGGTGTCCACGGTCAGCGGTCCGGTGTCGGTCGGATGGACGACGCTGCCGAGGAGGGTCCACCGCTCCTCGCGGGTGCGGGGAGAGAGGGCGGGCGCGGCCAGGTCCACCAGTCGGACCAGGCCGGACGGGGTGGCCGTGCTCAGGCGCAGCAGCCGGGCCGTGGCGACGAGGAAGGCGGGGGATGCGCCGGTGAAGGCGTGGGCGGGAGCGTTGCCCTCCCGTGCGTCCTCGCCGGACGCGGCGGCCATCCGTACCCAGGTGAGGCCGTCGAGGGCGGCGCCACGCACCCGCCAGTCACCGGCGACGAGCTCCAGCCGCAGGGTGCGGCCCCGGGCGTCGAGGGTGAGGTCCACGGAGCCGGTGACGCGCTGGGCGGCGTCCGTGTCGACCCCGTGGCCGCCGCCCGGGGCGAGGAGGCGGGAGACGTAGCGCCAGCCGGCGGGGCCGGGGGCGCAGTCGAACTGCTCCTCGCCCAGGGGCGTCAGGTAGCGGCCACGGGGCACGGGCGGTCAGTACCGGTAGTGGTCCGACTTGTACGGGCCCTCGACGGGGACGCCGATGTAGGCGGCCTGCTCGGGTCGGAGCGTGGTGAGGCGGGCGCCCAGCGCGTCGAGGTGGAGGCGGGCGACCTTCTCGTCCAGGTGCTTGGGCAGCGTGTACACGCCGGTCGGGTAGGAGGAGGTCTTCGCGAAGAGCTCGATCTGGGCGATCGTCTGGTTCGCGAAGCTGTTGGACATCACGAACGAGGGGTGACCGGTGGCGTTGCCGAGGTTCAACAGGCGGCCCTCGGAGAGGACGATGATGCTGTGGCCGTCCGGGAAGGTCCACGTGTGGACCTGCGGCTTGACCTCGTCCTTCACGACGCCGGGCAGCTTGGCCAGGCCGGCCATGTCGATCTCGTTGTCGAAGTGGCCGATGTTGCCGACGATCGCCTGGTGCTTCATGCGGGCCATGTCGTCGGCCATGATCACGTCGCGGTTGCCCGTGGAGGTGACGAAGACGTCGGCCGTCTCCACGACGTCCTCCAGGCGCGCCACCTGGTACCCGTCCATCGCCGCCTGGAGGGCGCAGATGGGGTCGATCTCGGTGATGATCACGCGGGCGCCCTGGCCACGCAGCGACTCGGCGCAGCCCTTGCCGACGTCGCCGTACCCGCAGACCACGGCCACCTTGCCGCCGATCAGCACGTCGGTGGCGCGGTTGATGCCGTCGATCAACGAGTGCCGGCAGCCGTACTTGTTGTCGAACTTCGACTTGGTGACGGAGTCGTTCACGTTGATGGCCGGGAAGAGCAGGGTGCCCTCGCGGGCCATCTCGTAGAGCCGGTGGACGCCGGTGGTGGTCTCCTCCGTCACCCCGCGGATCTCCGAGGCGGCCTGCGTCCACTTGCTGGGGTTCTCGGCGAGGGTGCGCGTGAGGAGTTCGAGGATGACGCGGTGCTCCTCGCTCTCGGCGGCCGTGGCGGGGTCGGGGACCTTCCCCGCCTTCTCGTACTCGACGCCCTTGTGGACCAGCAGCGTGGCGTCGCCGCCGTCGTCGAGGATCATGTTCGGGCCGCCGGTGGGGCTGTCAGGCCAGGTCAGCGCCTGCTCGGTGCACCACCAGTACTCCTCCAGCGTCTCGCCCTTCCAGGCGAAGACGGGGATACCGGCGGCGGCGATCGCCGCCGCGGCGTGGTCCTGCGTGGAGAAGATGTTGCACGAGGCCCAGCGGACCCGGGCGCCGAGGGCGACGAGGGTCTCGATGAGGACGGCGGTCTGGACGGTCATGTGCAGCGAGCCGGTGACGCGCGCGCCGGCCAGCGGCTGGGACGCGGCGTACTCCTCGCGGATCGCCATGAGGCCGGGCATCTCGTGCTCGGCGAGGGTGATCTCCTTGCGGCCGAACTCGGCCAGGGAGAGGTCGGCGACCTTGAAGTCGCTGAAGTCGGTCATGACGGCTGCTCCCGATGTGCGGATGAGCGAACACGGACAGGGTCGGCTGCGGGCCCGCCACCGCGTGTGGCGGTGGTGCGTGCCCGGAGCGTCGCAGTCCGTCGGAGGGCCTTCTTACCCCTCGGCCGGTGTCGGCGTGGTGTGCCGCCCGACTGCCATCAGCATCGACGTCTGACTCCGGATCGAATCTACACCGAACGCTCCGGGTGAACCACGCCGCCTTCAGACGGTCACGGTCGCCCGGAAGACGGTGCCGGAGCCGGAGAGCGTCGTCGGCTCCCCCGCGCGGACGTACGCCGACTCGCCGCGGCGCAGCGTGAGTTCGGCCTCCTCGCCGCCCGGCCCCGCGACGGAACGGACCCGGGCGCTCCCCTCGGTGCAGAGCAGGATCTGTGCCGCGCGGTCGTCGAGGGCGCGAGGCCGGTCGTCGGCGGCGAGCACGTAGCGGGAGAGCCGGAAGTCGGCGGTGGGAGCGGCGTACAGCTCCTCGCCCTCCCTCGCCGTCACCGTCGTGGGGTGCAGGACGGCCGGCTCGGTGTGCTCGAAGCGGACGACGCGCAGCAGCTCGGGCACGTCGATGTGCTTGGGGGTGAGGCCGCAGCGCAGGACGTTGTCGGAGTTGGCCATGATCTCCACGCCGAGGCCGCTGAGGTAGGCGTGGGGGACGCCGGCGCCGAGGTAGAGGGCCTGGCCGGGCTGGAGGCGGACGTGGTTCAGCATGAGGGCGGCGATGACGCCGGGGTCGCCAGGGAAGTGGCGTTCGGTCTCGACGGTGGCGGCGTGGGTGTCGCGGAAGCGGCCCGACTCCCGGGCGGCGAGGTCCCGGGCGGCGCGGGCCACGCGGCTGACGGTCTCGGCCATGGCCGTGGGGTCGGCGGTGAGGACGGCGGTGAGGACCTCCCGCAGGGCGTCCGCCTCGGGGTGCGTGCGCAGCAGGTCGGCGTGGGGCTTGAGCTCGTCGACGCCCAGCTCCTCCAGCAGCGCGGCCGTCTCCGTCGGGGAGCGGAAGCCGCAGAGGCCGTCGAAGGGGGTGAGCGCGCAGATCAGCTCGGGCTTGTGGTTGGCGTCCCGGTACGTGCGGTGGGGGGCGTCGACCGGCACGCCGCGGGCCTCCTCGTCGGCGAAGCCGGCCTGGGCCTGTCGCAGGTCCGGATGCACCTGGAGGGAGAGGGGCACGTCGGCGGCGAGCACCTTCAGGAGGAAGGGGAGGCGGGCTCCGAAGGCGCGCACGACGGGTGCGCCGAGCTCGCCCGTGGGGTCGGCGGCGATGGCGTCCGCGAGGGAGAGCGGTCCCGCGCCGCGGTCGACGTGGGAGGGGGCGCCCGGGTGGGCCCCGAGCCAGAGCTCGGCCTGGGGCTGGCCGGTGGGCTCGGTGCCCAGGAGCTCGGGGATGGCGGTGGTCGAGCCCCAGGCGTAGGGGCGGATGGTGTTCTCCAGGCGGTCCATGCGGCACTCCCGGGGCTCGGTCGATCGGACCGACGGGTGGATCGGTGCGATCGGCAGGATCGGGTTCGGGTGGTCGGGCTGGGTGGTCAGGCAGGCTGGTCAGGGGTCGCGAGAAAGTCGGGTCGCGAGGGGTGAGGGCGGGCGGCGCCCGGCCGTGTCGTTCGGCCGGCCTAGGAGCGGGCGGCCGCCGCGACCGTCACGTAGACGGCGGCGAAGTCGAGCTGGGTGAGGTACTCGGCGGCCAGGAGCAGAGGGGCGGGCGGCCCCACCGACTCCCGATCCACGACCGGCTCCAGCTCGCTGAGGGTGACGCCCTGTTCGAAGACCAGCTCGCGCGCGGCCTGCGCCGCCGTGGCCGCGGGGCCGTCGACGCCCGGAGGCAGGGGGCTGCGGAGCAGGACCACCCGGGGCCGCGTCACGGGCGGCTCCTCGACGCGGTCGCGGAAGAAGTCCTCGTCGGTGCCGCCCAGCGCGAGACCGCCGTTGAGCAGGGCGCCGTGCGCCGTGAGCGCCTCGGGCAGCTCGGCGGCGAAGGCGGGCACGCCCGGCAGGCCGGTGAGCGTCGCGGCGCCGTGACGGGCCGCGGCCCGGGCGAGGGGCCCCTCGCTCCACAGCAGCGGCAGCGCGGCGCCGAACTCGGCCGCCAGGGTCTTCGCCGGGTTGCCGTGGGTGTTCGCGGCGGGCCCGCAGCGCTCGGCCACCGCGTCGAGCCGGTCGGCCATGGCCAGCAGGGCGTCGGCGTCCGCGGTGTCGGGCGGGATGAGGCCGAGGCGGTCGGCGAGCATCAGCAGCGGCGTGACGAGCGCCCACGCCGGTCCCGGCGCCGCGGGGTGGTCGGCCAGGTCGGCGTGGGGGGCGGTGGCGAGGGGGAGGGTGAGGTACCTGCGGTGCGCGCTGGCCTCCGCGAGCGGCGAGCCCGGCGGCGTCACGGTGGCCACGGTGGCGCCACGGCGGTAGGCGGCCTCCACCAGCAGGGCCAGGCCCGGCTCCGTGCCGTCGGCGGAGAGGACCAACAGCAGGTCGAGCGGGCCGACCCAGCGGGGCAACGGCCAGGTCAGGGCGCCGGGTGCGGCGAGCGCCCCGGTGGGGCGCAGTTCACGCACGGGGACGCCGTCGCCGGTCAGCGCGCAGAGGAGGTCGGCGAGGAGGGGGGTGGCGGGGCTCGGGCCCGCGAGGAGCACGGTGCCCGGCCGGCCGTCGGGGTTGATGCGGGCCAGGTCGGACTCCTGGGCGGCGCGCGTCGCGGTGCGGACCTGGGCACCGGCCGCGGCCACGGCGCGCAGCAACCCGCGCGGATCGGCGCGGGTGAGCCGGTCCGGGGCGTCGAGCAGGGTTTCGTCGATCATGAGGGCTCCGATCGCCCGACGGGGAGCAGGGGCGCGAGGTACGCGGGCGGCGGCGCGCTCAGCCGGCGCGGGTCGGGCGCGCCTCGTCCACCAGGAGAACGGGGATGCCGTCCCGCACCGGGTAGGCCAGGCCGCAGGAGTCGCTCGTGCAGAGCAGCTCCGCTCCGTCCTCGCCCTCGCGCTGCTCCTCACGGAGCGGAGCGTGGCAGGCGGGGCAGGCCAGGATCTCCAGCAGTGCGGCTTCGACGAGCGGCATGGTGTCCTCCGGACCTCCGGCGCGGGTGGCTTTGTCGCCGATCACCCTACCCGTCCAGCGGCGGACGGGCGCGGCGGGTGTGTCGCGGTGCGCACGACGGTGGGCGCACCGGCCGGCACCGTGTCAGCGTGTCAGGGGCGGGCGGGGCGGAGGGCGGTGGCGCGAGGTCGGGGGAGTCCGGACGGGGTCTGGCGTTGTCGGGCGAGGCAGGGCGAGGCGAGGCGAGGGGGTCAGGCCCGGATCAGGGCCAGGACCTCGTCGCGGACGGCCTCGACGGTGGCGGTGTCGCGAGCCTCGACGTTGAGGCGCAGCAGCGGCTCGGTGTTGGAGGGGCGGAGGTTGAACCACCAGTCGGCGGCGGTCACGGTCAGGCCGTCGAGCTCGTCGAGGGTGACGCCGGGACGGTCGGCGAAGGCCGAGCGGACCGCCGCCGTCCTGTCGGCCTGGTCGGCGACGCGGCTGTTGATCTCCCCCGAGGAGGCGTACCGGTCGTAGGCGGAGACCAGGGCGGACAGCGGCCCGTCCTGTCCGCCGAGGGCGGCCAGCACGTGGAGGGCCGCGAGCATCCCGGTGTCGGCGTTCCAGAAGTCGCGGAAGTAGTAGTGGGCCGAGTGCTCGCCGCCGAAGATGGCGCCGGAACGGGCCATCTCCTCCTTGATGAACGAGTGCCCCACCCGGGTCCGCACCGGTGTGCCGCCGTTCTCGCGCACGACCTCGGGCACCGACCAGGAGGTGATGAGGTTGTGGATCACGACCGAGCCGGGGGCCTTGGCCAGCTCCCGGGCGGCGACCAGCGCGGTGATCGCCGACGGCGGCACGGGCTCGCCGCGTTCGTCGACGACGAAACAGCGGTCGGCGTCGCCGTCGAAGGCCAGCCCGATGTCCGCGCCCGTGGCGCGCACGCGGGCCTGGAGGTCGACGATGTTGGCGGGGTCCAGGGGGTTGGCCTCGTGGTTCGGGAAGGTGCCGTCCAGCTCGAAGTACAGGGGGTCGAGGTCGACCGGCAGGCCCGCGAGGACGGTCGGCACGGTGTGTCCGCCCATGCCGTTGCCCGCGTCGACGACGACCTTCAGGGGGCGGATGTCGCGAAGGTCCACCAGGGACCGCAGGTGGGCGGCGTAGTCCTCCAGCAGGTCCCGTTGGCCGATGCCGCCGGGGACGGACACGGGCTCGGGTGCTCCGTTCCGCGACCACTCCTCGACGAGCGCCCGGATGTCCGCCAGTCCGCTGTCCTGCCCGATGGGGGCGGCGCCGGCCTGGCACATCTTGATGCCGTTGTACTGGGCGGGGTTGTGGCTGGCGGTGAACATCGCGCCCGGCAGGTTCAGCGCGCCGCTCGCGTAGTAGAGCTGGTCGGTGGAGCACAGTCCGATCTCGGTGACGTCTGCTCCCCGTGAGGCGGCTCCCCGGGCGAAGGCCCGTGACAGGCCGGGGGAGGAGGGGCGCATGTCGTGGCCGGTCACCACGGCCTTGGCGCCCGTGGTCTCGGCGAAGGCGGCGCCGAACAGCTCCGCCAGGTGCTCGTCCCACTCGTCGGGGACGACGCCGCGTACGTCGTATGCCTTCACGATCTGCGACAGGTCGGGCACGACCCACCTCTTTTCGTGTCTCGTTGGCTCAGCGGAGTCACGCGCGGCCACACTGTACCCGGCTGCGGTTGACCGGGGGTTACGGCACGGGTGGTTACGGCTCGGGTGGCTACGGCTCGGGTGAGCGGAGGATGCGCAGGTGCGCGCGGCGGGCGACGTCGATGGGGTCGGCCCCGCCGCCGTGTGGGGGCGGCTGGCCGGGGACGCCGCGGCGGGGGTCCCTGGCGCGGTGGGAGCCGGGCGCCGGCGGGCGGGCGGCCTCGCGGACGGCGTCGGCGAGGGCTTCGAGGTCGTCGCCGCTGGTGGGTCCCGTGGTGGCGTGGCCCTCGACGGCGAGCCTGACGACCTCCCAGCCGCGCGGGGCGGTCAGCCGCTCGGAGTGCTCGGCGCACAGGTCGTAGCAGTGCGGCTCGGCGTAGGTGGCGAGCGGTCCGAGGACGGCCGTGGAGTCCGCGTAGACGTACGTCAGTGTCGCCACGGCGGGGCGGCCGCACGCGGTGCGCGAACAGCGACGTACGGGGCTCACGATGTTGGACCGTACCGCACTCCTGAGCGGGCCGCGACGACGTTCCCCCGGGTCTCCGCGCCGTGTCGCCACGAACGGTCCGGGCTGTCCGTATTCGCCTGGGATTCGCCGGGGAAACGCCTGAGACGCGCTGGACCCGCGGTGGGGGGACGGGCCGCGTCGCCGGCCATGGGACCCGCCGGGAGGAGGTGGGGAGGCGGCCGGCACGGGGTCGGGCTCCGGTCAGAGGGCGGACCGGGGACGGCCCGGGGGCGGTCCGAGGCGGTTCGCACGCGGTCCGCGTGGTGTTCGAACACGGTGGGTGGCCGGTCGGTCCGTGGGGGTGACGTGGCCGTGACCTGGCCCGGGACGGGTGGCGGAGCGGGCCGGCCGGGCGGACTGGGAGGATCGCGGACTCACCCACGGGCGCCCCGTCCTCTATGGTCAAAGGCGATGGACAACGTCAGCAGCGCCCCCTCAGCGCCGTCCGGCCCGGACCGTCGGTCCCGCCACCGGGACCGGCACGGCCGCGGCATGCGCGGGCCCGTGGCACCCCCGCAGGTGCCGCTGGCGGTGACGCGTGCCGACACCTTCGACGCGCTGGTGCACGACTCGGCCGAGCGGCTACGCCGGCGGCTGCCCCAGCTGGGCGGCGTGGTCTTCGCCGTGCAGGAGGTGCCGTGGCTGGCCCGCGGGGAGGTCACGGCCCCGGAGACGGCGGACGAGGTGCCGCTGGGCGGGCTGGTGCCGGGCCGGGAGGGCCGGCCCGACCGGATCGTGGTGTACCGCCGCCCGGTCGAGCTCCGCAGCCGCGACCGGGACGAGTGCGCCCGGCTGGTGCACGAGGTGGTCGTGGAGCAGGCGGCCGAGCTGCTCGGTCTGGCGCCGGAGTCGGTGGATCCGAAGTACGGCGAGGACTTCGGCGAGACGTGACGGCGGCGGTCGGCGGACGGCAGGCGCCGGCCCGCCGACCGCCGTGTCAGGGCTGCTTCCGTGCCGGTCGGTCCCGCTCCCGGGCCGGCTCCCGCGCCCCGGGCGCCGCCGGTGTCGTCAGTCGATCAGGACGGACAGGTCCTGGCCCGTGTCCGGGACCGTGACGGCGGACCGGTCGTCGGGGAGGGTCTGGATCGACAGCAGGGGCCCGGAGTCGCTGTCCTGCGTGAGGGTGCGGGAGGCGTGGAGCGGCCCACCTCCGGTGTGCTCGACGGTGATCGCGTACCGGCCCTCGCTGTCCTCGGGCAGCTCGGGAACGAAGACGAGGGTGGTCCTGGCCCGCACGGTGACGCTCTGGCCGGTGGGCTCGCTCCCCTCCTCGGCCTCGCTCGTGGCCGAGACGGTGATCCGCACCTCGGCCGCCTCGGCCGGCGCGGTGAGCGTCAGCTCCGTGCCCTCCACGGTGTTGCCCGAGGTGGTGGCGCGTGGCTCCAGGGGGCCGGTGGCGGGGATGAACGCCATCTCCCGCTGGTCCTCGCCGACGGTGACGCGCAGGGCGGCGACGACGGGGCCGCTCCCCGAGCCCTCGGCGGGGGTGAGGATCAGGGAGCCGGCCTCGCCCTGGGTGAGGGGACCGAGGTCCACCGAGGTGAGGGAGCCGGAGCGGACGGAGACGGTCTCGTGGCCGGCCGGGGTGATGACGCCGGCCGGGCCGGCGAGCCCCACGTCGAAGGTGATGTCCTCGTCACCGGCCGCGTAGGCCATCAGCTGGACGGACCGGACGTCGGCCGGGATGCCGGGCAGCACGAGCCTGCCGCTCGCCCGGGGGGAGGGGGGCAGCCAGTCGGCGCCGCGCTGCTCGTCGACGGCCTCGATCTGGGCGCCGATGCGTCCGGTGCGGGCGGTGACCTCGACGGCGAGATCGTCCACCTCCTCCGTGGTGAGCGTGGTCAGCAGCACGGGGACAGAGGAGCGGCCCGGCACCGTGACGCCCTCGCCGATGTCGGTCTCCAGGCGGCCGTCGGGGCCGTGGAGCTCGATGTCGACGACGGTGGCCGCCTCGTCGGGGTTGGTGAGGTGGACGTAGTCGCTGCGCGACGCGGCGGTGCTGGCGCCGGCGAACCAGAAGGTGGTGTCGGGGGACTGGCAGGCGGTGCCGAGCAGGCCGTGTCCGCCGGCGGACAGGCGGGTGGTCTGCTGGACCGTCCAACCGGGGGCAAGGCGCTCGTCGGCCATGCCGACGAGGGCGGGCGCGGTGGCTTCCTCGGTGCTGGTGGTGACGGGGAGACCGGGCTCGGTCAGGGAGACCACGGGGTCCTGCTGCTCCTGACGCCCTTCTCCGTCGCCGCCGCCGTCACCGTTACCGGAGTCGCCGTCACCGTCGCCCTGACCGTCACCGTCGCCCTGGCCGTCGTCGCCGTCGTCGATCGCACCGGGGGAGTACTCGGGCGCGGGCAGCAGCGCGGCGCTGCCGGCTCCCTGCTCGGAGGCCGCGTCCCCGACGGGCGTGTACGCCGTGTACCAGGTGGTGGCGAGCGGCGCGTGGGTGGCGCGGGGACAGGCGAGGGTCGTGCGCTCCACCGGCCTGGGCTCGGGCTGTTGCGTGCTGGTGGTCTCCTGGGCCTCGTCGCCCGAGGTGACGGTGGCCAGTCCCGTCAGCGCCAACAGCGACGCGACGGCGGCGAGCGCGGAGATGGTCGGGCGGTTCACCGCTGGCTGCTCCCGTCACCGTAGTCGGCCGGATAGTCGTACTGCTCGTAGCTGTCGTAGGTCGGCGTCGCGTACTGCTGCTGGCCGTCGTCCCAGCCGTCCTCGTAGGGCTGCGCCTGGCCGGGGATGGCCTGGCCGCCCGGGTAGTACGTCTGGGTGTCCTGGTACGGGTACGGCTCGGTGTACTGCGGGTCCTGGTACTGCGGGTCCTGGTAGGGCTGCTCCTCGTAGGGCTGCGCCGGCTGCTCGCCCGCGTACGGACCCGCCGGCGGCGGCGCGGTCGGCGGGGGCGGCGCCTGCGGGGGCACGGCAGGGGCCGCGACGTCGACCATGGGGCCGGCCGCGGGGTCCGTCATGCCGTCCCGCGGCACGCCGTAGGGAGTCTCGGGCGGCATCCCGTCCGCCCCGGCGCCGACGTCGACGCCGGCATCGGTGCCGAGGTCCGTGCCGAGGTCGGCGGCACCGGAGCCGGCTCCCCCGGCGGCGCCCGCGCCCGCCGCCGCCGCCTCCGCCGCTGCCAGCCGGCGCGCCCGGCGGCCCCCCGGCGCCCCGACGGCGACCACGGGCTCGGGGTCGGGCATGTCGTCGTCAAGCTCCCGGCGGCGTCCGGGCAGCGCCAGCACGGTGAGGACCAGCAGCGCGAAGCCCTGCCCCCACACCCACAGGGTGTGGCTGCCCGGCGTCTCGTACGTGACCCGCAGCTGGCCGCCGGACTCGGGGAGCTCGAAGCCCTGGGCCCAGCCTCCGACGGTGACGGGTGTGAGCGGCTGTCCGTCGAGCGTGGCGTGCCAGCCCTCGGAGGCGGTCTCGGCCAGGCGCAGAACGCGGCCGGCGGGCCCCGCCTCCACCTCGGTGGCGACCTCCACGGGACCGGAGTCGACCGGCACCGGGTCGCCCTGCCCGCCCTCCGGTGGCACGACCATGACGCGCGCGACCTCGGTCTCGACCCGCCACAGGGCGCTGCCGTCCTCCTGGCTGAGGCGCTGGAGGCCGGGCGTGGTGTCGAGCACCTGGTGCAGCTCGCGGGGCGAGCCGTCCTGCACCAGCACGTACGCCACGGCGTAGGAGGAGAGGACGGCCGTCTGGTCGGCACCCGAGCCGGCCACCAGCTCGCCCACGGCCTCGCTCAGCGAGGTGTCCTCGCCGAGCTGCTCGGCGAGGTCGGCGTCGCCGAGGCGGGCGCCCGATCCGCGCACGAGACTGTACGTGACGTGCGCCGCGGTGCCCTGTCCCTCGCCCTCGCCACGGAGCACGAGGGTGCGGGCCTGGTCACGGGTGGAGCTCTCCTCGGCGACGAACGCCGGCACCTGCACCGTGCCCCGTCGCTCCAGGGGGCCGTCGGCACCGCCGAGGACCCAGCCGGCGGCGACCAGCAGGGGACCGACCGCCGCGGCGCCCGCGACGGCCACCGCCACGGGCTGGCGCCAGCCGAAGCTCTGGGCCGCGACGCGGTACCGGGCGCCGTCGGCGCCGAGCGTGGCCGCGCACAGCAGGGCGAGGCCGTAGACCAGGGTGGCCGGGCCCGCCCAGCCGTCGGCGGCGCGCGTCCAGACGGCGACCGACAGGCCGGCGAGGGCGACGATCCACGCGGTGGCGATGGCCAGCCGCCGCTCGCTGCGCAGGAGGGCGCCGAGCGCCGCGACCAGCAGGCCGACCAGCAGCCAGGTGCTGGGAGTGCCGGGGCCACCGGGGTTGACGTTCAGCAGCTGGAACGCCGTCGAGTCGGTGGCCTCGAAGGGAAGCCCGACCTCGCGCACGACGTCGGACGGGCTCAGCAGCACCGACCACGACCACGGCCCGAGCAGCACGAACGGGGTCAGCACCACGGCCGCCAACCGCAGGGCCCGGGCGCGTCGCACGCCGGGCTCGGGGCGGAGCGGGAGCACGAGGGCGACGATCGTCAGCAGCACGGCCAGCGGCCAGACGACCGGGGTGAACGCGGTGACGACCGTCAGCAGCAGCGCGCAGGCCCATGCCGCGCGCCAGGGCCCGCGCCCGTCGGGCCGGGTGTGGCCGATGGCGGAGACCGCGGTGCGGGCGATCGGCGGCAGCAGCACGGCGAGCACCGCCGTGCCGATCCTGCCGCTGGCCAGCGCCCCGGTGACGGCGGGCAGCAGGGCGTAGGCGATGCTGCCCCAGGCGCGCAGCAGCCGGGACATGACCAGGGGCCTGGAGGTGAAGTACGCGCTCGCGCCGGCCAGCGGCACGGAGCAGACCAGCAGCACCGTCATGGCGAGGCCGGGGCTGCCGGCCAGGACCGTGGCCAGCAGGGCGAGCAGCCCGATGAAGGGCGGGGCGGCCTGGTCACCGCCGGTGCCGACGGGCTGCCAGGTCTCCAGGTACCGGTCCCAGAGCGTGCCCGCGCCGTCGGGCGCGGGCAGCAGGGCGCCGCCGACCAGCGCGCCCGAGCCGAGGAGTTCGCGGCAGGCGAGCAGCGAGACGAGCAGCAGGGCGAGGAAGAGCATCGGCCCCGGCCTCCGGGCCAGGCGGCGGAGCCGGACGAACTGCTCCACCTCCAGGGAGTCCGCCTCGTCGTCGGAGGGCCCGGACTCGACGGCGCCGTGTCGGCCCGCGGAGGCCGAGGCGGCGTCGGCGCGCCCTGTGACGTTGCTCAGGACCTGGTCGACGGTGGCGCGGACCGTGGCGCCCGCGGGCGGCAGGAGCGGTCGGAGGTCGCCGGCGTTGACGGACGGGTCGGCGACGCGGCGGCGGCGTCTTCGCGCGCCGACGATCCGTCCGGGGCGCAGCAGGGCGGCGAGCAGGCCGCTGGCCTCGTCGAGCGCCCTGCCGGGCAGCTTGCCGACGAGGTACGCGACGACGCGCAGCAGGGTGCCGAGGACGAGCCGGAAGAGGACCCAGGGCAGGGCGCGCGCGGGGGCGCTGGCCAGCAGGACGTAGGTGGCGGCGGCCTTGTCGACGCGGTGGGGGCTGGCGCCGAGGCGGCCGGCGCAGTCGATGGAGCGACGCTCGCGGGAGGCGGCCTCGGCGTGCCGCAGCACGGCGGCGGGGGCGACGAGGACCCGGTGTCCGGCGGCCTGGACGCGCCAGCACAGCTCGATGTCGTCGCGCATCAGCGGCAGTCGGCGGTCGAAGCCGCCGAGCTGCTCGAAGACGTCGCGGCGGATGAGCATGCCGGCGCTGGAGACGGAGAGGACGGGGCGCACCTGGTCGTGCTGGCCCTGGTCCTGCTCGCGACGGTCGAGGCCGGTCCAACGGCGGCCGCTGTAGGCGATGGAGACGCCGACCTCCAGCAGCTGGCGGCGGTCGTACCAGCCGCGCAGCTTGGCGCCGACGACGGCGGCGGAGGGCGTGGCGTCGGCCTGACGGAGCAGCTCGGCGAGGGCGTCGGGCTCGGGCGCGGAGTCGTCGTGGAGCAGCCACAGCCAGTGGACGGGCTCGCCGAAGGGCAGCTCGGGCAGGTCGTAGGTGCTGTTGTCCCAGGTCCGGGTCACCGGGTCCCAGGCCGGGGGGCGTTTGAGGTACGGCAGCTCGTCCGGCGTGAGCACGGGCGCGGTCCGGGCCGCCTCGGCCACGGCGGTGCCGAAGCTGGTGCGGCGGGCGAGGTGGAGGACGCGCTCGGGGCCGAACGCCTCGGTGACCAGGGTGGCGGAGCCGTCGGCGCTTCCCGTGTCGGCGGCTATGACGTCCTGCACCGGCCGGTCCTGGGAGAGGAGTCCGGTCAGGACGTCGGGCAGCCAGCGTTCACCGTCGTGCGAGACGAGCACGGCGGTGACGACGTGCCGCGGGAACTCGGGGTGTGCGGGCTGACGGGAGGCCGCCGCCGGCTGGCTGTGCACGGACATCGAGGTACGGGACCTGCGTTTCGCTCGACACTGGCTGGACGGTGGTGCCGTGACGCCCGCCTGCTCGGCGCGCGCACGTACGACAGCGCACCACACTAGCGGCTTGGGGTGTCACTCCAGCCCGGCCCGCGTGGCACGCCCCTCGCCGCCGACGGCGGGCGGTCGTTGGGCGACGGCGCCCGGCCCGCGGCCGAACAGTGACCGTTCAGCGGATGGTCGGTGACCGATCAACGACGCTCAGACGACGGCCTTCTTCAGACGACGACGTTCACGCTCGGAGAGGCCGCCCCAGATTCCGAATCGTTCGTCGTGGGCGAGGGCGTACTCCAGGCATTCGGAACGCACCTCGCACGCGAGACAAACCTTCTTGGCCTCGCGTGTGGACCCGCCCTTCTCGGGGAAGAAGGACTCGGGGTCGGTCTGGGCGCACAGCGCGCGCTCCTGCCATCCGAGTTCTTCTTCGGCCTCGGCGACCAGCAGTTGGTGGAACAGCTCGGTCATATGCGCGCCCCTCGTCATCCTTGCTTCCCCGTGATGCTGTCGTTATCGATCTGCCTCGAACGACACGAGTGAAATTACAGGTGGGGCCCGTTGCGGCAGTCAAGCCACGATCTGCCATTCACCCGATGATTCACCCTGTGGCACCACAGCCGTACGGAAAGTGTTCAAATCGCCACAAAGTATGCTCGCCCTTCTGGCCCCAAGCCTCCCCTTCCGACCCTTCCTGCCCCGGGATCTCCGGGAGCACAGCCCTCGCCATGGAGGGACGCACGGGGCACCGAAGTCGTTCCACGCCGCTTCGCCGAGGGATCCGGATCACAGCGCGATCACGGATGAGCAACGGCGTTCAGGTGTGATGCCCTCGCGCCTGTCCCGGTCCTCGGACGCATAAACCTTTCGACACACCGCCCCACCAGAAGTGGTGAAAGAATGTCCCGTCAGCCCTCCGACTCTCTTTCGAGGCAGACCAGACCTTCATGGACAACGACATCGAAATCGCCGGCGATCCCCTCGCGGCCGCGCACCTGCGCCCACCCGCCGTCGAACATCCCACCACCATCGGTCAGTTCGCCGCGCTGGCGAACGAGATCGCGGCCCGACGGGGCCAGTGGGCGCCACTGGTGCGTTTCGACGCGGTCAGCCGGTGGTACCACCGGCTGCGCACCGGCCCCGGCTACGAGGTGTGGCTGTTGAGCTGGGTGCCGGGGCAGGGCAGCGGCTGGCACGACCACGGCCCGTCCAACGGCGTCTACACCGTGCTGGACGGCGCCCTGACGGAACGCGCCGGGGGCGGCGACACGCGGGTGCTCACCCCCGGCTTCACGCGGGTCTTCGCGCCCGGGTACGTCCACGAGATGGTCAACGTGACCCTGGAGCCCGCCGTCAGCCTGCACGTCTACTTCCCCGGCCTGACCCGGATGCCCCTTCACCCGTCCCAGCGACAGGGGCGCGCCGCCACGATCCCCTCCCCCACCTCGCCGGCCGCCGCGCCCGCGGGCCGGGACCACGCCGCCCCCTCGCCGCCACGGGCCCTCGCCTGCTGACAGACTGTCCCAATGCGACGCATCGTGGTCCTCTCCGGCGGCATCGGCGGAGCCCGGTTCCTGCGTGGCCTCAGGCAGGCCGCGCCGGAGGCGGACATCACCGTCATCGGCAACACCGGGGACGACATCCACCTGTTCGGCCTGAAGGTCTGCCCCGACCTCGACACCGTGATGTACACGCTCGGTGGCGGCATCCACGAGGAGCAGGGCTGGGGCCGGGCCGGCGAGACCTTCGCCGTCAAGGAGGAACTCGCCGCGTACGGCATCGAACCCCAGTGGTTCGGCCTGGGCGACCGCGACCTCGCGACGCACGTCGTCCGCACCCAGATGATGGGCGCGGGATATCCCCTCAGCGCCGTCACCGAGGCCCTCTGTCAGCGCTGGCAGCCCGGCGTTCGGCTGCTGCCGATGACCGACGACCGCGTCGAGACTCACGTCGTCATCGACGACGGCGACGGCGGACGCCGGGCCGTGCACTTCCAGGAGTACTGGGTCCGGCTGCGGGCGGCCCCCGAGGCCCACGCCGTGGTGCCGGTCGGCGCGGACAAGGCCACGCCCGCCCCCGGCGTACTGGAGGCGATCCAGGCGGCCGACGTCGTCGTCTTTCCTCCCTCCAACCCGGTCGTCAGCGTCGGCACGATCCTCTCCGTACCCGGCATAAGGGAGGCCATCGCCGACGCGGGCGTGCCCGTGATCGGCCTCTCCCCCATCGTCGGCGACGCCCCCGTGCGCGGCATGGCCGACAGGGTGCTGGCCGCCGTGGGGGTGCGGGCCACCGCCGCGGCCGTCGCCCAGCACTACGGGAGCGGGCTGCTCGACGGCTGGCTCGTGGACACGGTGGACGCCGACGCGGTCGAGGTCGTCGAGGCCGACGGGATCCGCTGCCGCGCCGTGCCGTTGATGATGACCGACGTCGAGGCCGCGGCCGCCATGGCCGGCGAGGCCCTCGCCCTCGCCCGGGAGGTCAGGCCCGCGTGAACACCCACGAGGACAGCCACGGGACCACCAGCGAGGACACGAGCGTGAACACCCTCGAGAACAGCCACGGCAACAGCCACGAGGACGCCCACGAGGACGCCGCCGGGTCGGGCCGGGAGGCCCACGGGGCGCCCGCGTACCGTGTCTGGGCGGTGCCGGGGATCGGCGAGGTCGGACCGGGCGACGAGCTCGCCACGCTCATAGCCAAGGCCGCCACGGCCCCCGGGCTGCCGGGCCTTGCCGACGGCGACGTCCTGCTGGTCACCTCCAAGATCGTCAGCAAGGCCGAGGGCCGCGCCCTGACGGCCGAGGACCGCGAGGCCGCGATCGACGCCGAGAGCGTGCGGGTCGTGGCCCGCCGCGGGGCGACGCGCATCGTTCAGACCCGGCACGGCTTCGTCATGGCCGCGGCCGGCGTCGACGCCTCCAACACCGCGAGCGGCACCGTCCTGCTGCTGCCCGAGGACCCCGACGCCTCCGCCGCCCGCATCCGCGACGGCCTGCGGGAGCTGCTGTCGGTCGAGGTCGGCGTGGTCGTCACCGACACCTTCGGCCGCCCCTGGCGCAACGGCCAGACGGACGTGGCGATCGGCGCGGCCGGCGTCACGGTCCTCGACGACCACCGCGGCGTCACCGACTCCCACGGCAACGTTCTGAACGTGACGGTCACCGCCGTGGCGGACGAGTTGGCGGCGGCCGGCGAGCTGGTGAAGGGCAAGACCGCGGGGCTGCCGGTCGCCGTGGTGCGCGGCCTCCCCACCCGGCTGCTGGGCGGCGACGCGACCGCGCGGGAGCTGGTCCGTGACCCGGCGCAGGACATGTTCCGGCGCGGCACCTCCGAGGCCGTTCGGGAGGCCGTGACGCTGCGCCGCACCGTGCGGCAGTTCACCGACGAGCCGGTCGACCCGGCAGCGGTCCGCCGCGCCGTGGCCGCCGCCGTCACGGCGCCCGCGCCGCACCACACGACCCCCTGGCGTTTCGTGCTGCTGGAGTCCGCCGCCTCGCGCACCCGGCTGCTGGACGCCATGCGCGACGCCTGGATCGCCGACCTGCGAGCGGACGGGAAGTCGGAGGAGAGCATCGAACGACGGACGCGGCGGGGCGAGGTGCTGCGGCGCGCGCCGTACCTCGTGGTGCCGTGCCTGGTCACGGACGGCGCCCACGCGTATCCCGACGAGCGGCGGGCGGCGGCCGAGCGCGAGATGTTCGTGGTGGCGATGGGCGCGGGCGTGCAGAACCTGCTGGTCGCGCTGGCCGGCGAGGGACTGGGCTCGGCGTGGGTGTCCTCCACCATGTTCTGCCGCGACGTCGTCCGTGCCGAGTTGGACATACCGGAGGGCTGGGACCCCATGGGCGCGGTGGCGGTGGGCCACGCCGCGGTCCCGCCGACGCCACGGCCCGACCGACAGGCTGACCGTTTCGTCGAGATCCGCTAGCCTCCGCTAGGGCCTGGTCCGGCATGATCCACCAACCAGGTCCTGGTCTCACCGCGCGGCACGGCGGACGGCCGACCGGGCAGACGGACGACGAAGGGACACGGCAGCAGCCATGAGCGCCTCAGGGGGCACCAAGGCGATCCTCGCCGCACTCGGAGCCAACCTCTCCATCGCGGTGGCCAAGTTCACGGCGTTCGCCTTCAGTGGCTCGTCGTCGATGCTCGCGGAGGGCGTGCACTCGCTCGCCGACTCGGGCAACCAGGCGTTGTTGCTGCTCGGCGGGAAACGCGCGCGGCGGCAGGCCAGCGAGGAGCACCCGTTCGGGTACGGCAGGGAGCGGTACGTCTACGCCTTCCTCGTCTCCGTCGTGCTGTTCAGCGTCGGCGGCGTCTTCGCCCTCTACGAGGGCTACGAGAAGCTGCGTCACCCGCACGAGATCGAGCACTGGTACTGGCCGGTGGGCGTGCTGGTCTTCGCGATCATCGCGGAGATCTTCTCGTTCCGCACCGCGATAAGGGAGTCCAACGAGGTACGCGGCCAGCAGTCCTGGGGGCAGTTCGTCCGCACGGCGAAGGCGCCCGAACTGCCGGTGGTGCTGCTGGAGGACCTGGGCGCGCTGCTCGGTCTGATCCTGGCGCTCGGCGGCGTGCTGATGACGCTGGCCACGGGCGACGGCGTCTGGGACGCGATCGGCACGATGTGCATCGGCGCGCTGTTGGTGATCATCGCGCTGGTGCTGGCGGTGGAGACGAAGTCGCTGCTGCTCGGCGAGGCCGCGAGCCGGGAGTCCGTCGAACGGATCCGCTCCGCGCTGGTGGACGGCGAGACCGTCACCAGCGTCATCCACATGCGCACCCTCCACCTCGGGCCGGAGGAGGTCCTGGTGGCGGCGAAGATCGCGGTGCGGCACGACGAGAGCGCCGCGCAGGTCGCGCGCGCCATCGACGCGGCCGAGGCGCGCGTCCGTGAGGCGGAGCCGATCGCCCGCGTGATCTACCTGGAGCCGGACATATACCGTTCCACGGCGCGGACGGGGAAGTCCTCCGGCGCGGAGGGCTGAGCAGGCACGGTGGCCGGGGCGTGAAGCCCCGGCGGTTCGTTGGCGTGTTTGTTCAGCGTCCCGTTCGACGGTCTCGTTGACCGGTTTCTTTCGAGGATTCTCACCCTCTTGTTAACGCACATTACGCATTGTTGCGAATGTGTCAAAGAGCTGAGTACAGTCAACGAGTGGGGCTGGGCGTCCATCAACAAGGAGATTCTTCCCGTGCGTCTCTTACGGACAAGCCTCGCCCGTTCCGGCGTCGCCATGGCCGCCGGTGTGGCCCTGGTCGTGCCGCTCACCTCTGCGGCCAGCGCCGCCGACGCCGCCCCGAGGCTCGGCGTCACCGCTCTCCCGGCCCTGGAGAACTCGGAGTTCGTCACGCTCGACGAGCCCCTCCAGGCCCCCACCCTCACCACCACGACGACGGGTCGGGAGGACCCCGGGCTGCTGCTGACCACCCCGGGTGGCTTCGCCGGCGCCTCGGCCGCGATCTACGACAACCGCGGCCAGCTCGTGTGGTCCCGGAGCGGCAACTTCCTGAACCTCGAACAGATCACCTACCAGGGCCAGCCCGCCCTCGTCGCGTTCGACTCCAGCCGTCAGGCTCACGTCGTCTACGACCAGTCCTACCGCGAGATCGACACCCTCGCGATGGTCAACCAGCCCACCGACGGCCACGACATCGAGTTCAGCCCCGACGGCTCCCGCGTGCTGCTGCAGGGGTGGGCCCCCACGCAGGTCGACCTGAGCCCGTGGGGCGGCCCGTCGAACGGCACCGTGCTCGACGCGGTGATCCAGGAACAGATCGTCTCGACCGGCCAGGTCACCTTCGAGTGGAGCGCGCTGGACCACGTCGAGCCGGGCGAGACCACGGAGCCGATGACGGGCTTCGGGGACCTCTTCCACTCGAACTCGCTGTCGTACGACGCCGACGGCAACATCCTCACCAGCTTCCGCAACACCAGCACCGTCTACAAGATCGACATCAGCTCGGGTGAGATCATCTGGCGCTTCGGCGGCGAGAACAGCGACTTCACGTTCGCCAACTCCGCCGACAGGCCGAGCTACCAGCACGACGCGCGACGCCTGCCCGACGGCTCGATCTCGATCTTCAACAACGGCAACACCAGCAGCCCGCAGGAGTCCCGGGGCGCCGTCTACCGCGTCGACGAGTCGGCCATGACGGCCACCCTGACGCAGAACCTCCGCGCCAACCCCGCCGCGTTCTCGCCGTTCATCGGCAACAACCGGCAGGTTCCCAACGGCAACCAGCTCGTGAACTACGGCACCACGGGGCGGATGGTCGAGTTCGCGGGCGGCGAGCAGGTCTTCACCGGCCAGTTCTCCTCCGGCTCGACGTCCTACCGCGCCGACCGCACCACCAACTGGGTCGGCACGCCCGCCGCCGCGCCCGAGGTCGTCGTCGGCGAGCTCGGCGAGGACGGCACCCGGACCCTGAACGTCAGCTGGAACGGCGCCACCGAGGTCGACAGCTGGCGTGTCCTCGCCGGCACCAGCGAGGAGACGCTGACCACGGTGGGCACCACGCCGAAGACCGGCTTCGAGACAGCGGCCGCGGTCACCGCGCCCGCCGACGCGGACGTCTTCCGCGTCGTCGCCCTCGACGCCGCCGGTCAGGCGCTGGACAGCCGAACGCTGTCGGTGTCCTGAGCGCCCCTCGGTGTCCTGAGCGTCCTCGGTGTTCCGAGCGTCCTCGGTGTTCCGAGCGTCCTCGGTGACCTGGACGTCATCAGTGCTCTGAGGCCACGCCTCCGGCCGGCACCCGCCGGCCGGAGGCCGCCGGCAGCGGCCTGACGGTCGCTGCCACGAAGGGGTCATCCCCGGGGGAGGTGACCCCTTCGCGCTGTCGTGCCCCGGACGGTCAGGGCAACGGCGGCCAGGCGTTGCGGAGGAGTTCGGCGAAGTGCTCGGGGAACCACTCGCCGGCCGGGGGCGCGTCCGGCAGGGCGCCGCTCGGGCGGAAGCCGCCACCCGTGCCGCCGTAGTCGGGGTCGCACATCGGCTCCCGCGCGGGGCCGGTGGGGAGCTCCAGCCCGGTGCCGTCGGACTCGCCGGGCGGCTTGGCCCACACGTAGGCGTCGATGCCGGCGGCCGGTGCGGCGGTGGGGCGCTCGCCGAGGCCGGAGCCGGCCTGGTTGCACCAGTTCTGCGCACGGTACCTGCGGTCGACGCGGCTGGTGTCCACGTAGGTGTCGGCCGTGGTCGTCAGGCCGGGGCCGGTCGGACGGTCCGGGCCTCCCCAGCCGTTGCGGGAGGTGTCGACCAGCACGCCGACGCCCGCGTCGAAGCCCACGTCGACGAGGGCCTCGCGGAGCGCCGTCACGTATGGCAGTTCCTCGACGTACCGGTTCCAGTCCACCCAGCGGGTCTGCCGGACGGGCGTGCCCACCACGACGTCGTCGATGTCGAAGTAGGGCTCCGTCAGGGCCGCGTAGTCGGCGACGTTCGAGACGAAGCCGTGCACGGCGTCGGTCGTGCTGCCGGCGGACGTGGCGGCCTGGTGGAAGACCTCCACCGCGGCGTGGAAGTTGTCGTCCCAGCCGAGCCAGGCGTAGTGGCTGACGTCGAGGTACGGGTAGACGTTCGGCAGCGCGCCCAGCCGGGACAGGGCGTAGCCGACGCCGTTGACGTGGACGCCGCTGGCGGCGGCCTGGTCACACGCGTAGGTCCCCGGCCGGGGCGACGCGTGCGTCACGAGCCGGGACAGGGAGTGCGGCTCGACGATGGCGACGACGCGCAGCTCGGCGTAGGCCGGGTCGGCGAGGGTCTCGGCGATCGGGTCGACGAACTCCTGGCGGTAACGGGGCAGGTCGTTCGGACCGAGCTCGCCCGTGGAGGTGATGCGGTCGCAGGCGCGCAGGGGCAGGTCGTAGAGGACGAGCTGGACGAGGTCGGCGCCCTGGGCGAGTGCCTCGTCGAGGTGGGCGCGCAGGCCCATTCGGCCGTTGGAGCCCTCGATGGCGGCGATCCGGTCCAGCCAGACGGCCGTGGGCTGGTCGGCGACGGCGTCGCCGCCGGGCTCGGCGGCTGCCTTCGCGGACCACTCGGGGTTCACGTAGACGCTGGCGCCGAGGTAGGGGTTGTCCACGCGCTGGGCCGCGGCGCGTTCCAGCGGGGTGGCGGTGGCGGCGACGGACGGGGTGGCGGTGGCGGCGGGCCCGTTGAGGACCCCGGTCAGGAGCGTGGCGGCGCAGAGCAGGAGGGCCGCCGTGGCGGCGCCTCCCCACCGACGTCTGCGGAAACGGGCGGGGACGGGCGTGTGGAGCGTCATCGTGGCTGGGCCTCCCGGGATGGCACGACGCGGACCAGTGAGGGAGCGCTCCCACGATCTCCTGCCCCGAGTGTCGGAGCAGCCGCAGCACGCGTCAAGACATCCGACGAACCGTCAGCGTCGTGAGGCCGCGGCTCGCCTCGCGGGCCTCGCGGCGGGCGGGAGGCGACGGGCGCCCACGGGCGGGAGGGGGCACACCCCAGCCAGGTGCGCCGTTCAACGACGCTGACCGCGTCGCGACCGCCGCGTCAGCCCTCACCCGCATCGCTCTGGCCGCGTCACCTCTCGCCGCGCCGTCCCGGCCGCGTCAGTCCTCACGGCATCGCTCTGGCGGCGTCAGCCCTTGCCGCATCCGCTCTGGCGGCGTCAGCCCTTGCCCCGCCCGCTGAGCGCGTCGCGGGCGCGGTCCACCAGTCCCGCGCCGGGGGCGAGCAGCTTGTTCAGCGGCGGCTTGTCGGGGGCCGAGGGGTGGGGCCGGGTGGGCGCCATCATCTTGGCGCGCCGGGTCTTGTCCCCCAGGTCCATCAGCTCGTCCTGGCTACAGACCCGGCGCAGGGCGGGGAAGAGGTTGTCCTCCTCGTCGCGGACGTGTTCGCGGACCTCCGCGATCAGGGCACCCATCAGCCGGTCGAAGTGCTGGTCGGTCGCCTCGCAGCCCTCCAGGTCCTTCATGATCCGCTCGACGGCGGCGTGGTCCTCGATCTCCTTGTCCGCCACCCGGGCCCCGTCCGGAACGCGCTCGCGCACGGCGGGGTAGAGGTACTCCTCCTCCGCGATGGAGTGCCTGACCAGCTCGATCGTCACCTCGTCCGCCAGTTCCTTGCGCCGCCGCTCACCGGAGGGCAGGCTCTCGATCTCCTGGAACATGCTCTCGACCTCGTCGTGGTCGGTCGTGAGCTCCTGAATGACGTCTCCACCGTGTCCCATGGACGGCTCTCCTCTTCTGCTGCGGCCTGCCTCTGCGCGGTTTCCGGTGCGACGGTCTCCGGTACGACGGTCTCCGGTGTGCCTTCTGTGGTGTCTGTGCGATGTCTCCGCGGTGGCCTCGCGGCTCGTGTGCGTCGTGCCGGCTCCCGTGCCTCGACGTGGCACACGGGTCTCCCGCGTCCCTCGTCGAGTGCGCTGTCGAGTAACCGTTCGGCGCCCGCCGAAACCGGGGCCCGGGCGGGGCGGCAGGCGAGGCGGATCTGTCTCTTCGATCACTTCCGTCCCTGTTTCCGTGTCCGGCCACCGTGGGCCGCGCTACGCTCGGCGGTCGCGCCCGCAACGCCTCCGGAGGGACGAAGCCCGTGTGCGCCGACCTGTCGCCCGTCATAGCCGCCACCGCCCGGTGGCTGCTGCGCGCCTATCCGGCCACGGGCGGACCGATGAGCGAGGCGCTCGCGGAGGTCCAGGCCCGGCAGGCGGTGACCGTGGCCGCCTGGCTGCGTTACCCGACGAACGTGGACGCCGAGCTGCTCGCGATGGCGGGCCCCGGCGGCTCCGGGCGGCTCGACTGGGCCGTCGGCGCCGACACCGTCACGCCGGGGGACGAGAGCTACGCCTGGCGCACGTGGACGGACGAGACGGTGGCGAGCTGGGCCGCCTGCCTGCTGACCTCGCCTGAGCTGGCCGAACGCGCCGTCGCGGCGGTGACCCGCGGCGAGCACGCGGGGGCGTGCCCGGTCGCCTTCCGCCGCCTGACGCGGCCCTCCGCCGACGACCGGCGGTCCGCCGCGCTGCTGCGCCACCCCGACCTCACGACGCCGGTGGCCGAGCTGCACCGCGCGGAGCTGCTCACCCGTCTCGACGAGCAGGCCCCGGTCGTGGCCGTCCCCGGGGACCTCCCCGACCAGCAGACGATCCCGCCCGCCCCCCACCTGGCCCACGACCAGAGCGACGCCACTTCCCAGACCAGCCCGCACGCCGGGCCTCATCCTGACCCGCACTAAAGGCTGCACGGCGGTCGGTGGCCGGGCGACCCGCTCCCGCGTTCCGCCGGTTCCGCCCGGGCGGTGGGGGACCGGGAAGGGCCAGCCCACCGTGCCAGCGTGTGGGGTACGGTGGGCTCACCGGGAGCACTTCGCATGCCGGCGGTCTTGCCCGCATCGTTCTCGGTCGAACGGCGACACTGGGCGGCCTCAGCCCGGAAATGGTTCACGCCATGTTCGTGACCACGGACCCGATGACGACAGCGCACGACGCGCGCCACCCTCGCGTGCCGCCGACACCACGCGCCGGCTGTACAGAGCCGGGTGCAGCGCGACGGCTGCCGCCGCGGTCACCCTGACGTCGCGCCGGGCCGCCTCGTCGGCCCCGCCGGCCTCGTTGGCCCGGCTGGTCACCACCACACCTCGCCGCGACGACGGTGGCGTCGGTCACCGGCGTCGGATCCCGCGGCACCGTCCGCGCGGCCGGGACCACGTGGCGTAGGGCGTCGCCCCCGCCCCTTCCCCCTTCCCTTTCCCCCTGGAGTCCCCATGCCGTCCGCCCTCTCCCCGCCTGCCCTCCCCGCCGCCGGCCTCGTCGAGGTCCGCGTCGTCGCCGCGTCCCCGGAAGCGGCCCGCCAGGTCGCCGAGGCACTCCGCGACCGCTTCGCCGCCACCGAACAGCGCAGCTATCCCGCCGGGCGCGAGGGCGGTGGCACGAGGCTCCACCTCACCGTCGACGTCGCCCAGGCGCCCGGTCCGCTTCAGCCGTTCCCGTCACGGGAGGTCACGAGCCATCCGCACGCAGACGAGATCCAGGTCCCCGCCGACGAGGACCCGACCGTGCCGAGCGCCGCGCCGAGCGCCGTGACGTTCGCCCTGGGTAGCGTGCAGGTGTCTCGAGGGCCCGCCTGAGCCTCCGCCCGGCAGGCCCGTCCCATCGCCGGCCGCTCCCGGTCGGTCGGAGGCATGGCCGCGCTTCGCGTCGTCTGTCTCAGGAACCGTGAAGTGGTTCAACGTCGAGAAGGCTTCGGATTCATCGCCCCGGACGACGGCAGCACTGACATCCTCGTTCACCACTCGGTGATCGAAAGCAACGGTTATCGCTCTCCGGAGGAGAACCAGCGGGTGGAGTTCACCGCCAGCCGGGGCCCCAAGGGAATGCAGGCCGACCAGGTCCGCGGCATCTGACCGACGTCGCCGCGCGCGATGCGGGCCACCTCACCGGTCCACACCGACCGCGCGGGGTCTCGTCGGCGTCCGCCCGGGCCCTGCCAGGCCCGGGTGGGCCGCCGTAGTGGCCGCGGTCGAGGGCGTCAGGCCACGGTCACCGGTGGCCTGGCTCCCGCGGACTGATCATCGGTACGTGGAGATCCCCGATCCCGCCCTCACCGACCCGGATCTGCACGCGGTGGTGTTCTGTGCGTCGTGCACGGTCACCTGTGCGGTGTGCTGAGCTGCACCGTGCTGAGGGGAATCGAACCCCCGCGCTGCTCACCACGCACCAGGAGAGGGCCGGAATGACCGCCGGCCCACGGTCTGTGCACGCCTCCGGGTAACGGCTACCTGCTCCACGTCGTGTGCCCCGCTCAGTCCAGCAGGTCCGCCTCCCAGTTCGCCCGCTGGATCCGTACGTCGATCTCGCGGATCTCGCGCGCCAGCACGTCGGCCCGCGCCCGGAGTTCACCGACCGGCAGCGCGGACAGCATCTTCAGCTCCGACCGCAGCTGACGGACCGCTCCGCGCTGGTCCCTGCCGGCGGCCGAGTCGGCCGCCGAGGTGATCAACGCGTGCCGCAGGCGCAACACGTCCCGGCGCGCGAGCGCGTCGGTGAGGGTCAGGCCCTCGTCGATCACCGTCACGGCGTTGGTCCGGTTGATGCGCCGGATCAGTGCCTCGAGTTCGTCCAGGGTCTCCTCCGCCTCGGCGAGCAGACTCCCCGCGTCCTCGGCGGGCTCCTCCCCCTCCTGGTACCGCGCGCTGCTGACCACACGGGCACGCAGCTGCTCAACCCGGCGCGCCGCGTCCGCGCGCAGGGCCAGCGCCTCGGCAAGCTTCACGACTCCCCACCTCCGTCCTGCGGGATCCCGCACGAGTATGGCGACCCAACGCTCCGCCGCGCACCGGGTTTCCCCCGCCTCCGACGGCAACAGTCGTGCGCGGGGGACGGAAACGGAAACGGAAACGGGCCGGGCTCGCCGGAGCCCGGCCCGTTCGGTCAGAGACGCTCAGACGTTGAAGCGGAACTCCACCACGTCCCCGTCCCGCATCACGTACTCCTTGCCCTCCATGCGGGCCTTGCCACGGGCGCGGGCCTCGATGACGGATCCCGCCGCGACGAGGTCGTCGAAGGAGATGACCTCGGCCTTGATGAAGCCCTTCTGGAAGTCGGTGTGGATCACCCCGGCCGCCTCGGGCGCGGTGGCGCCCTTCCTGATCGTCCAGGCGCGGGCCTCCTTGGGCCCGGCCGTCAGGTACGTCTGGAGGCCGAGGGTGTCGAAGCCGACGCGGGCGAGGGTGGCCAGGCCCGGCTCGTCCTGTCCGACCGTCTGGAGGAGTTCCATGGCCTCGTCCTCGTCCAGCTCGCCGAGGTCGGCCTCCAGCTTGGCGTTGAGGAAGATCGCCTCGGCCGGGGCGACGAGGGCGCGCTGCTCGGCCTTGAAGGCGTCGTCCGTCAGCTCCTCCTCGTCCACGTTGAAGACGTAGAGGAAGGGCTTGACGGTCAGCAGGAAGAGCTCGCGCAGCGGCTCGGCGCGCTCGGTGCCCTGGGCGATGCCGGCGGCGTAGAGGGTCTGGCCCTCCTCCAGGATGGCCTTGGCCTCCTCCACGGCGGCGAGGGCGGGCTGCTTGTCCTTCTTGACCCGCGCCTCCTTCGACAGGCGCGGCAGCACCTTCTCGATGGTCTGGAGGTCGGCCAGGATGAGCTCGGTGTTGATGGTCTCGATGTCGCTCTTCGGGGAGACCCGGCCGTCGACGTGGGTGACGTTCTCGTCCTCGAAGGCGCGGATGACCTGGCAGATCGCGTCGGACTCGCGGATGTGGGACAGGAACTTGTTGCCCAGGCCCTCACCTTCGCTGGCGCCGCGGACCAGGCCGGCGATGTCGACGAAGTCGACGTGGGCGGGAACGATCCGCTCGGAGTCGAACAGCTCGGCGAGACGGCCCAGCCGGGGGTCGGGGACCCCGACGACGCCGATGTTGGGCTCGATCGTGGCGAAGGGGTAGTTGGCCGCCAGCACGTCGTTCTTGGTGAGGGCGTTGAAGAGGGTCGACTTGCCGACGTTGGGCAGACCGACGATTCCGATCGTGAGCGACACCTGTGAGGACTTCCAGACGGGGGCGGGTACGGGAGAGCGGGTACGGAGAAGCGGGTACGGGACCGGTGCTCCAGTCTACGGGCGGGTCGCGGAGGGCGGAGCGCGGCGGGGACGGGGGGCGCTGGGCGCTTCGCGAGCCGTCGATCGTATTGACGGTTAAGCGTGTCATGTCTTGTTTGCGCTAACCCGGGCGTACCCTAACCGCGTGGAACACGGTACGCACACGATGCAGCACCTACGGCAACCATTCGGGGTGAGCGGGCGGCACGTGCCCCGCCCCGCCGGGCGTGCGGCGACGCCCCGGGCGGCGCCCCCGGCACGGGCCGGATCGCGGCCGCGTCGCCGCCCCGAGCGGCTGCGGGGCATCCGGCTCACGGGCATGGGGTGCGGCGCGTTGGCCACCCTGGCGATGGTGGGCGCGGCCTGGCTCTGCGAGCTCCTCGGCGGGGTCCCTACGCTCTACGGCGTCCTGTTCGTGGCGGCGTCCGTCGCCGCGGCGGTCTGGGTGCGGCCGGCCGACCTCATCTGCGCCCCGATCGCCGCGCCGCTGGCGTTCGCCGCCGGCCTCGTGACCACGGGCGGGCTGACGGACTCCGTGACCGAGCTGGCGCTGCGGGCGCCGTGGCTCTTCGCCGGCACGGCGGCGGCGGCACTGGTCGCCCTGGTCCGCAGGATCCTGCTGATGGTCGGCGCGCTCCTCCGACGGCGGGCGCGACGGGCGCGGGCGCGGTTCTAGGTGTGTTGTTCGGGGCCAGGGCTGTCCGAGGACTAGGACTGGACCTTGGCCGCGGCCTCGGCGCGCAGGTCGCGGCGCAGCTCCTTGGGGAGCGAGAAGCGGATGTGCTCCTCCACCGGCTGCACGATCTCGACGTCGCCGTATCCCCGGGCGGAGAGCCAGTCGAGCACCTCCTCGACGAGGACCTCGGGCACCGAGGCTCCGGAGGACAGGCCGACCGTGGTGACGCCCTCCAGCCACGCCTCGTCGATCTCCGAGGCGTTGTCCACCAGGTGGGCGTCCTCGGCGCCGGCGCCGAGCGCGACCTCGACCATGCGGGCCGAGTTCGAGGAGTTCTTCGAGCCGACGACCAGCACGAGCTCGGCGTCGGCCGCGACCTGCTTGATGGCGGTCTGGCGGTTCTGCGTGGCGTAGCAGATGTCGTCGCTGGGCGGGCTGAGGAGCTGGGGGAAGCGGCGCTTCAGGGCGTCGACCGTCTCCATCGTCTCGTCCACCGACAGCGTGGTCTGGGAGAGCCAGACGACCTTCTCCGGGTCTCGCACCTCGACCGTGTCCACGTCTCCCGGGCCGTCGACGACCGTGACGTGCTCGGGGGCCTCGCCGCTGGTGCCGATGACCTCCTCGTGCCCCTCGTGTCCGATGAGGAGGATGTCGTAGTCCTCGCCGGCGAAGCGGACGGCCTCCTTGTGCACCTTGGTGACCAGCGGGCAGGTGGCGTCGATGGTGGCCAGCCGGCCGCGCTCGGCCTCCCGGTGGACCTCGGGGGCGACGCCGTGGGCGGAGAAGATCACGATCTCGCCCTCGGGGACCTCGGAGGTCTCCTCGACGAAGACGGCCCCCTTGCGCTCCAGGGTCCTCACGACGTGCTTGTTGTGGACGATCTCGTGGCGCACGTAGATCGGCGGGCCGTACTGCCGCAGGGCCTGCTCCACGGCTATGACGGCTCGGTCGACGCCCGCGCAGTACCCACGGGGCGCGGCGAGCAGGACACGGCGTCGGGCGGCGTCGGGAACGGGCGATGCGGTGCTGTGGCCGGTCATGTGGCCATCGTACGGGGCGGTCGGGTCGCGGGTCGCGGGCGCTCGACGGCGTGACCGTGCGCCCCGGGAGTGTCAGCGGGGGGCGCTAGCGTGGCGGCATGACGGTGCGGACGACAGCGGAGACCCCCATGCCGGTGGGCGAGGTGTCCCGGCTCATCGGAGGCTGGATCGAACGGCTGGGCGCGGTCTGGGTCGAGGGCCAGATCACGCAGCTCTCGCGCCGTCCCGGCTTCGGCGTGGTCTTCATGACGCTCCGCGATCCCTCGCGCGAGGTCTCGCTGCGGGTCACGTGCTACCGCTCGGTCTTCGACCCGGTCGCGGACCTGATAAGCGAGGGCACCCGCGTGGTGGTGTACGCCAGGCCCGAGTGGTACGGCAAGCGCGGCGAGCTGTCGCTGCGGGCCGCGGAGATCCGCGCCGTGGGCGTGGGTGAGCTGCTGGTGCGGCTGGAGCGGCTGAAGCGGGCGCTGGCCGCCGAGGGGCTGTTCGCCGAGGACCGCAAGCGCCGGCCGCCGTTCCTGCCGCACTGCGTCGGGCTGGTGACGGGCCGCGCCTCCGCGGCGGAGCGGGACGTGCTGCAGAACGCCCGGCTGCGCTGGCCCGCCGTCCGCTTCGCGGTGCGGAACGTCGCGGTCCAGGGGGTGCACGCCGTTCCCCAGGTGATCGAGGCCGTGCGGGAGTTGGACGCGGACCCGGCGGTCGACGTGATCATCGTGGCGCGGGGCGGCGGCAGCGTGGAGGACCTGCTGCCGTTCTCCGACGAGGAGTTGGTGCGCGCCGTGGCCGCCTGCTCCACGGCGGTGGTCTCGGCGATCGGGCACGAGCCGGACGCGCCGCTGCTGGACCTGGTGGCCGACGTGCGGGCCTCCACCCCCACGGACGCGGCCAAGCGGATCGTGCCCGACGTGGGCGAGGAGCTGACGCGGGTGCGGCAGCTGCGGGAGCGGGCCCGGTGGGTGATGCGGTCGCTGACGGAGCGGGAGGAGCGAGGGCTCGCGGCCACGCGCAGCCGGCCGGCGCTGGCCGAGCCCCACCGGATGGTCACCGACCGCGAGGCCGAGCTCGCGGCGCTCGTGGGGCGCGGGCGGCGGTCGCTGGCCCATCTGCTGGACCGGGCGGGAAGCGAGCTGGAGCACACCAGGGCCCGGGTGGTGGCGCTCTCCCCGGCCGCCACGCTGCGGCGCGGGTACGCGGTGCTCCAGCGGGCCGACGGCGCGGCGGTGAGGGCGGTGGACGAGGTGACGGAGGGCCAGCCGCTGCGGGCCCGGGTCGCGGACGGCGCGTTCGGCGTCACCGTCACCGGGTGGGAGGAGGACGGCGGGTCGGCCGGAGCGTCCGGGACGCCCGGAGTGTCCGGGGCGGCCAGGACGGCCAGGACGGCCAGGGAGGCGTCGGAGAGATGAGCGAGCACGTGCAGCGAGCGAACATAGGGTGGCGAGCATGACGGAAGCGGACACGGACACGGCCCTCAGCTACGAGACGGCGCGGGACGAGCTCATCGAGGTGGTGCGGCGGCTGGAGGCCGGCGGGGTCACGTTGGAGGAGTCGCTGGCGCTGTGGGAGCGCGGCGAGGAGCTGGCGCGGATCTGCGGGCGCTGGCTGGAGGGCGCCCGTGCCCGGCTCGACGCGGTGCTGGAGGAGGACGAGCGGCGGGCGGCGCGCGCCGCTGACGCCGGGGCGGCCGAAGGGCGCGGGGAGGCGGCGGAGGGCGCGCTGGCGGAGGAGGGCGAGGAGGAGCTCGCGGCGCGCCTGGGCGAGCCCAGCTGAGCCGTGGACCGGGCGCGTCCGCGGACCTGTGGTCCGCCGAGATGTGGTCCGCCGAGGTGTGGTCCCCCGTCGTGGGGGCGCTTCGGTCAGGCCGCCGGGCGGAGGGCGGCGGCCAGTTCGCCGAGGGTGGAGAACGGGGCGGTGCCGAAGACGACGGTGGTGGCGTCGCCCTCCCGCAGCACCAGCGCGTCGTACTTGCTGCCCTCGTAGCGCGTCCACTCCCGGCCCCCGACGCGCTGGGTGGCGTCGGTGGCCTCGGCCTCCTGGGTGATCCGGGAGAGGAAGGGCCCGGCTTCGCCGTCGGACTGGGCGAGCGCCGCGTACTCGTCGTCGGGGTCGACGAAGCCGAGGCGCCAGGTGGCACCGTGCTCGCCCTCGGGCTCGTAGTCCACGGAGGTGGCGCGCCAGCGGTCGTTCAGTCCTTCGGGGACGAGCAGCTCGTAGGGGGCGACGCGCGCGGCCGTGGTCGCGGCCACCTCGTACTCGACCTGCAGGGGGGCGGTGTCGAGCGACTCGTCGTGCGGCACCAGGAGCCAGAAGCCGAAGGCGCCGGCCGAGATCACGGCCATGGACAGCAGCATGTCGCGGGCGGTCTTGAGCTTCGGGCGCCGGGCGGCCGGCTGGCTCGCCGCCGCCGGCTCGCGCGGTCCGCCAGGCTCCCCCGGCTCTCCGGGCTCGGCGGGCTCGGCGGGCTTCGCCGCCCCCTCGCCCGGCTCGGCCGGCCCCACGGGCCCGGCCGCCTCAGGCGTCTCGCGGGTGTCCGCCTCGCGGGTGTCCGCCTCACGGGTGTCGCGGGTCGCGCGCGTCTGGTCTGCCCCACCCGTCTCGGGACCGCCCTCGGCGGGGGTCTCGGAGCGGGTCTCGGTGTCGCTGGCCACTCCCCCATGGTGGCCCATGCAGCGCGGCGTCCCGCACCCACCCCCGACTCGCTCGTTCGAGGCGGCATGTGCTCATCTGTACGAAGCGCGATAGAGTCGAGGGCACCGAGACCACGACGCACCGCACGACGCGCGGTCAGAGAGGTGTGTTCCGATGGCCGACCATCATCTGCCGCCGTCGCTCGACGTGGCGCCGCAGGCCCCCGACCGCAACCTCGCGCTGGAGCTCGTCCGGGTCACCGAGGCCGGCGCCATGGCCTCGGGCCGCTGGGTGGGCCGGGGCGACAAGAACGGCGCGGACGGCGCGGCCGTGCGAGCCATGCGCACCCTCGTCTCGACGGTCTCGATGAACGGCGTCGTCGTCATCGGCGAGGGCGAGAAGGACGAGGCGCCGATGCTCTTCAACGGCGAGCGGGTCGGTGACGGCACCGGCCCGGAGTGCGACGTGGCGGTCGACCCGGTGGACGGCACCACGCTGACCGCCAAGGGCATGGGCAGCGCGGTGTCGGTCCTGGCGGTGGCCGAACGCGGCGCGATGTTCGACCCGAGCGCCGTCTTCTACATGAACAAGCTCGCCACCGGCCCCGAGGCCGCCGAGTTCGTCGACATCGACGCCCCTCCCTCGGTGAACGTCCGCCGCGTCGCGAAGGCCAAGGGCGGCGCGCCCGAGGACGTGACCGTGGTGATCCTGGACCGGCCGCGCCACGCGGACATCGTCCGCGAGGTGCGCGAGTCGGGCGCGCGGATCAAGTTCATCCAGGATGGGGACGTGGCCGGCGCCATCATGAGCGTGCGTGAGGGCACCGGCGTCGACCTGCTCCTGGGCATCGGGGGAACCCCCGAGGGCATCATCGCCGCCTGCGCCATCGCCTGTCTCGGGGGCACGATCCAGGGGAAGCTGTGGCCCCGCGACGAGGACGAACGCCGGGCCGCGCTCGACGCGGGCCACGACCTCGACAGGGTGCTGCACACCAGCGACCTCGTCCGTGGGGACAACGTGTTCTTCGTCGCCACCGGGATCACCGACGGCGAGCTGCTGCGCGGCGTGCGCTACCGAGCGGAAACGGCGATCACCCAGTCCCTGGTGATGCGTTCCCGCTCGGGAACGATCCGGCAGATCGACTCCACCCACCGCCTGTCCAAGCTGCGCGCCTACAGCGCGATCGACTTCGACCGCGGCCGCTGAAGGCCGTCCCCGAGGACGGTCAGGACGGCGAGCGGGCCGCGAGGACGGACGTGGGCGCGTCAGGCGACGCGACCGCCGGGCGTGGTGGCCGTGGGCGTGGCGGCCTGCCGGCGTCGTCGGCGCGACAACATCACGCGCCGCTCCGCCGCCGTGAGGCCGCCCCACACCCCGTAGGGCTCGGGCTGCACGAGGGCGTGCTCGCGACACTCCAGCAGGACGGGGCAGCGCGCGCAGACCGACTTCGCGGCCTGCTCGCGGGAGAGTCGGGCAGCCGTCGGCTCCTGGGACGGGGCGAAGAAGAGCCCTGCCTCATCCCGCCGGCAGGCGGCTTCCGAGTGCCAGGGGCCAGCCAGGCTTCTCGAGGTGTGCTGGGTGGGGGCGGCTGTGGACCACTGGGACTCCTGTGGCGGTGACGATTGCAGCACGGGTCAACTCCTGAGGACGGCTACCGGGATTGCTCCTGGCGGGCTGGCCCTCACTCGCCTGCTGCGCCGCAGTTCACCCTTCCCACCCTGCGGCCAAACGAGTGACGGTCCCCCGAGCCCTACCCGCTGTACGCGCGCTTATGCACCGAGCGACAAGTGGAACGGCCGAATTCGGTCGCGAGACCGACGTGACAGGCGTGACGCGTGCGACGAGGCAGACCCGGCCGGCCTCGTTCGCCCACCGAGCCGGTCAGATCCGGTCGTCCTCGCTCGGCCGCGATCAGTCGCTGAGGTTCTCGATGCGCTTGCCGGCCACCGGCCTGGCCTCCACCCCGCCCCAGATCGCGACACCCTGAATGACCACCACGGGCGCGTCGGGGTCCCCGGACTCCGACTCCCGCACGTCGAACCCGCCCATGATGCCCGTGCCCGCACCGCGCAGGCTGACGTTCTCCGGCACCTTGATCTCGATGCCGCCGCAGATCGCCGTCGCGTTGATCACCACGTGCTGCTGCTCGAATATCGCCTCGGTGAGGTCGACGTCGACGCCGCCGAAGACGGCCACCACGTTCATCTTCGCGCCGACCCGCAGCCGCCCCTGCCGGCTCGCGCCGCTGAACACGGCCACGACGTCCTTGCCGCCGTGCACGGTGACCCCGTGCCGGCCCGGCTCCCGTCCCCGCGCGGGCCGCGACCCCGCGGCGGGCCCGTGCGCCGGCCCGCGCGAGGCCGCGCGCCGCTGACCGGCCGGAAGATCGCTGATGAGGGGCTCCAACTCGGCGAGCGTCTTGGCCTGGAAGGCCGTCTCGACGCGTTCGGCGTGCTCCTCGGCGTCGAGCCGCCCCTCGGCCAGCGCCTCGCGCAGGATGTCCGCGACACGGTCGCGGTCCGCGTCCGAGGCGCGAACGGCCGGCGGCGCGGCCGGCTCCTGGACGGACGGCGCGACCGGGGCGGGCCGTGCGGCCTTGGTGAGCGAGATGTCGGACTTCTCCACCGACGCGGCGGCAGGGTTGTTCTCGGCAGTCACCCGAACAGCCTACCGATTCGCGATGTATCGCGACTAGTGGGTGAGCGGTCCCGACTGGGGAACGGGAGACGGCAGGGAGACCTCGAACCACACGAGCTTCCCGGTGCCCAGCCGCGTGGCGCCCCAGCGGCGGGCCAGCCGCTGCACCAGGTACAACCCGCGCCCGCCCTCGTCGGACGGGCCGGCCTGACGCAGCCGCGGCAGCAGCGGCACGTCGTCCCCGACCTCGCACCGCAGCACGTCGGTGCGGAGCAGGCGGACCGTCACCGGCCGCTCCGCGTACCGGACCGCGTTGGTGACGACCTCGGAGACCAGCAGCTCGACGGAGTCCTCCAGCTCGCCGAGTTCCCAGCGGGCCAGGCTCTCCCGCACCAGGCGGCGCGCCTCGCGCACCGACTCGGCGCGCGGCTCCAGCTGACGCAGCGCCACCAGGTCGGGGGCGATGCCGTCGAAGCGCGCGGCCAGCAGGGCGATGTCGTCGTCCCGGTCACCCTTGCCGACGATCTCCAGGATCTCGTCGCACAGCGGCTCCAGCGGCGGCGCCGCGTTCTGACGGGTCATCCGGGCGATCTCCGTCAGCTTCCGCCGCAGCTGCTCCACCCCCGTCCACACGTCGCGGGAGCGGGACTCCACCAGCCCGTCGGTGTACAGCACCAGGGTGGCGCCCACCGGCGCCTCGATCTCGGCGGCGCGGAAGTCGACCCCGCCGACGCCGATCGGGACGTTCTCCGGCAGGTCCACCCGCTCCGTGGTGGCGTCCATGCGCAGCAGCACGGGCGGTGGGTGGCCCGCGTTGGCGGCGGTGATGCGGTGAGCCACCGGGTCGTAGATGGCGTACAGGCAGGTGGCCATGCGGTCGGTCCCCAGCCGCTGCGCCTGCTCGTCGAGGTGGTGGAGCACCTCCTGCGGCGGCAGGTCGAGCCCGGCCAGCGTCTGCACGGTGGTGCGCAGCTGGCCCATGATCGCGGCGGAGGTCGTGGAGTGCCCCATGACGTCGCCGACAACGAGGGCGACGCGGCTGCCCGGCAGCGGGATCGCGTCGTACCAGTCCCCGCCGACCCGCGCCGACTGCGCTGCCGGCAGATACCGGCTGGCCAGCCGCACACCCGTGGGCTGCGGCAGCTCGTCGGGCAGCATCGTGCGCTGGAGCTCGTCCGCGATCGACGCCTCCCGCCCGTACAGCGCGGCCTTGTCCACGCCGAGGGCCGAATGCGTCGCCAGCTGCTGCGCGACCTGCAGGTCCTCCGGCTCGAACCCCATCCGGTCCGGGCGGCGCAGGAAGACCGCCACACCGATCACGCGGCGGCGGCCGCGCAGCGGGGCGAGGATCGCGCGCTGCCCCTCCGGCAGGCTCATCGCCCCGGTGAGCTCGCGCAGCGCCGCCTTCGGCACCTGGGACTCGGTGAAGACCGGCCGCACGCCTCGCAGCACCTCGGCGAGCGGCCCGTTGCCCCGGACCTCGACGAGCGGGGTGGCGCCGGTCAGCAGCGGCAGCTCGACGCCGGCGCCGGTGGGCAGGCGGGTGCGCGGGGCGCCCGGCACGCCCGGCAGCCCGTCGAGGCCGGGGAGGCCGCCGGGCAGGCGCTCGCCGACGGAGAGCTTGTCGGGGATGCGGTCGGTGCGGCGCAGCTTCAGCACCCAGGGGGTGACGGGCTGCTCGTCGCCGACGGGCAGGGGATGGCGCAGGTAGACGAGGATGGCGTCGGAGAAGGTGGGGACGGATGCGCGGCACAGGCCGAGGACGATCTCGTCCATGTCCATGCCGCGCGCGATGCGCCGCGTGGCCGAGCCCACGAACCGCAGGCGCTCGGTCTCCCGCATGCCGCCGGCCAGCGCGTCGTCGGGCTTGAGGTCCGTGCTCACCTGGGCCCCCTCATCGGTGACGGTGGCGTTCGGGGAGGCGTGGGCGGCCGCCGTGCCGTGGGGCGTCGCGGCCGCCACCTCCGACGTGACCTCGGAATCGCAACGGACCGGGGCGTGCTCCGCGGCGTCGGGACCGGTGCGGGCGTGCGGAAGCGCCGACCTCTCGGCCGGGGAGGGTGCGTCCGCTGTGCGTGCCACGGGCTGTGGTCGGGTCGGGTCCGTCACGGGGGGATGTCCATCCATCCAAGGGGGAACTGACGTGCGGGAGGGGCAGGTTGTGCTGTTGTGTGAGGCGGTCCGTGGGGGTCGATCCTACGGTTGGCTCCCCGGTACGTATCAAGAGGCAGGGCGAGGCTGGGGCGTACGCCGCGCTCCGCCCTGCCGGTCCCAGTCGGCCGGCAGCTCGGGGATCGACCACTCCGGCTCGGGCCGCCACCCGGTCCACTCCTCACAGAAGGGCCGACCCCATCTGCTGATGAGCCGAACCGCGGCCCGTCCCGCCGCGTGGACGCGGGCCGCCTGCTCGGCGTCGAGCAGACCCGCCTGCTGTGCCTGGGCGAACTCGTCCTCGTCCCGCCACTCCCACCTGCGGTCAGGGTAGACCACGATGTCGAGAAAGTGATCTTCCGAATCGACCCCGCCCGCCCATCGGCGGCGGGGCTCTTCAAGGTTGACGTACCAGTTCTTGAAGCGCCAGTGCCGGTCCCAGAAAAGCCACACCGACCATGGTTCGTCAGGACACGCCAGTTTCAGCACCCCGGCGCCGCTCCAGGACGTCCGAACGGCGGCGCGAGGCTTGGTGTAGCGGGTCACCAGCGGCTCCGAATGGATGGGGGTGCCATCGAGCAGTTCGGGCTTGACGCACTCGGTGCCGGGCGCGAGCCAGACGACGAGCCGCTCCGGTGTGTCCTCGACAACGGTGACGGGCCGGCAGATGTGGAACGCGCCCGCCGCCCGGCCGCCGGCGGCCGGCGGGCCGGCGGCCGGGTCGCCGACGACCGGCACACCGACCCCCGTGGGGTGGTGGGCCCGGTAGCGCCACAGGACGTGGTCACCGGGCCGCCAGCGGTGTGCCGGTCCGGCCCCGTTTGTTCCCGTTGTCATCTATGCATGGTATTCCGGGAAGCACCCGGCTGACGACGTGTCACCTCTCACCGTGGCGCCCGGCCGTCACGGGTGGGTCATGCGCAGCACGTCCAGCGCCTCGTCCAGCTGCTCCACCGTCAGCTCGCCGCGCTCGACGTAGCCGCCCTGGAGCACCGCCTCGCGGATCGTGATGCGCTCGGCGAGCGCCCGCTTGGCGATCCTGGCGGCCTCCTCGTACCCGATGTAGCGGTTGAGGGGCGTCACGACGGAGGGCGAGGACTCGGCGTACTCGCGGGCACGCTCCTCGTTGGCGGTGATGCCGTCGACGGTGCGGTCGGCGAGCAGGCGGGAGGCGTTCGCCAGCAGGCGGATGGACTCCAGCAGGTTCCTGGCCATGACCGGCAGCATCACGTTGAGCTCGAAGTTGCCCGAGGCGCCGGCGGTGGTGACGGTGGCGTCGTTGCCGATGACCTGGGCGGCGATCATCAGGACCGCCTCGGGGACGACGGGGTTGACCTTGCCGGGCATGATCGACGAGCCGGGCTGGAGGTCGGGCAGCGCGATCTCGGCGAGACCGGTGCGGGGGCCGGAGCCCATCCAGCGCAGGTCGTTGCAGATCTTGGTGAGCGAGACGGCGATGGTCCGCAGCTGTCCCGAGGTCTCCACCAGGCCGTCGCGGGCGCCCTGGGCCTCGAAGTGGTCGCGGGCCTCGGTCAACGGCAGGCCGGTGACGCGGGCGACCTCCGCGATCACGGCGGCGGAGAAGCCGGGCGGGGTGTTGATGCCGGTGCCGACGGCGGTGCCGCCGAGGGGCAGCTCGGCGAGCCGGGGCAACGAGGCGCGCAGCCGCTCGACGCCGTACCGGATCTGGGCGGCGTAGCCGTCGAACTCCTGGCCCAGGGTGACGGGCGTGGCGTCCATCAGGTGCGTGCGGCCGGACTTCACGACGCCCGCGAAGGCGGTGCCCTTGCGCTCCAGGGACGCGGCGAGGTGCTCCAGCGCCGGGATGAGCGTCTCGGTGACGGCGGCGGTGGCGGCGATGTGGATGGAGGAGGGGAAGACGTCGTTGGAGGACTGGCTCGCGTTGACGTGGTCGTTGGGGTGGACGGGGCTGCCGAGGCGCTCGGTGGCGAGGGTGGCCAGCACCTCGTTCATGTTCATGTTCGAGGAGGTGCCGGAGCCCGTCTGGAAGACGTCGACGGGGAAGTGCTCGTCCCACCGTCCCTCGGCGACCTCCTCGGCCGCGCTGGTGATGGCGGCCGCCATGTCCTTGTCCACGACGCCGAGCTCGGCGTTGACGGTGGCCGCGGCGGCCTTGACGCGGGCGAGCGCGGCGATGTGGGCCCGCTCCAGCCGCTGCCCGGAGAGGGGGAAGTTCTCGACCGCGCGCTGGGTCTGAGCCCGCCACTTGGCGTGGGCGGGGACCCGCACCTCCCCCATCGAGTCGTGCTCGATCCGGTACTCGTCGTGTTCAGGTGTGTGTTCGTGCGTCATCCCGCTCATGGGGACGACACTAACGCCCCCGCGCTCGGCGGGGGCGCGAGGCCGGGGGCCCGTGCGGACCCGGGGGTGAGGGGCCGCGGGAGGGGGCTTCGGCACGCCCGCCGGGCGGCGCCGGCGGCGGGCCCGGCGCGCCCGGCGGGGCCCGGGCCGGGCGGCACGCCGGATGGTTGACAAGCGTGCCGCCCGGTCACGGACCCGTGACCGCCGCCGGGCCCGTGACCGCACCCGTCGCCGCCGGGGGCGTCACTCCGTGCGCAGGCCGTCCGGGCGCATCAGGTGCCAGAGGAACGGCAGGCTCGCCATGGTGACCACGGCGATCACCCCGACGCCGACGCCGGCCATGGGCAGGAACGCGAGCCAGTCGGTGACGGACAGGTTGACCATCTCCATCAGCACCGCGCCGAGCGCCGTGCCGACGGCGGCCGCCAGCGCCAGGCCCAGCACGACCGGCAGCGCCGTCTGCCACAGGACCGAGGCGGCGAGGGTGGTGCGGCGGGTGCCGAAGGCCACCAGGACCGACAGCAGGCGTTTGCGCTCCCGCAGCTGCTCGACCATGGTGACGATCATGCTCGCGCCGATCAGCATCATCACCCCGGTGGCGCCTATGAGCAGGCCGGTCTGGATGTCGGCGAACTCGTCCGAGACCGAGTCCGAGGTGACCTGCCAGACCCCCGCGCGGTCGCCGTAGGGCCAGGCCACGTTCCTCACGTGTTCGAGGGCGTCCGGCTCGGACGGGTCGAACCGCAGCAGCAGGCGGGTGACGGGATCGCCGAGGTCGTCGCTGGAGAGCACGCTGGGGGTGGTGAAGATGCCGGAGGCCATGGAGTACCCGGTGGTGGTGTTCTCACGCGGGGCCACCTCCCGGGCGTTGGCCGGCAGGGTCCACCGCTTCTCCTCGCCGGCGGCCTCTCCCGTGGTGTCGCTGCCGAGGTTGATCTCGTCGCCGGGGCGGATCGGGTCCAGGCTCGGCTCGGGAACGACGAAGGTGTCGCCGTCCGCGCAGCTCCCGATGCTGGCCAGCTGCCGCAGCGTGTCACATTCCGCGATCACCACCTCGAACGAGACCTCGCTGTTCGTCCCCGCGGTGGTGGCCCACCCCGCCTCCATCGGCAGCATGGTGGTGACGCCCGGCTGGGCGGCCACCTCGGTGCCGAGCGTGCTCCGCTCCTCGTCGCTCAGCTCGTACGCGCTGAGCTCCGCCTGGAAGACGTCGGGGTCCCGGCCCGTCTCCGTCGTCTCCTCCGCGCGCACCCCGGCGAAGAGCATGTACAGCGCGGTGGCGCCAGCCACCGCCACGACGATGCCGCTGACCGGCCGGGCGGCGGAGCCCGCGCTGAGCTGCACGCGCCGCACGGCCAGCTGCCAGGAGACCGGGCCGCGGCGCAGGCCACCGATCAGCCGCTCGACGAGCCAGGGCAGCAGCAGCGTGACCCCGGCCAGCAGCAGGATCATGCCGGCGACGGCCTGGGCGACCGAGAGGTCGCTGTTGCTGTCGAAGGAGCTGGCCAGCGGCAGCAGCAGCGCCAGCCCGAGCAGGCCGGGCACGAGCCGCCACAGCAGCCTGCGGCGGCGTGGCACCGCCTGGCGGACGACGCCGAGCGGCTCGATGGCCACGCGGCGCAGGGCCGTGAGGGTCACGACGACGGAGGTGACCGGCACCCCGAGCACGACCAGGGCGGTCAGCGAGGCGTTCGGGACGAAGTCCCCGGGGAAGGCGCTGAAGCCGAAGACGGTGACGCTGCCCAGGTACTGACGCAGCGGCAGCAGCGCGAGGAGCCCGAGGAGCACGCCCCCCAGGGCGCCGACGAGCGTCTCACCGGCCGCGATGCGACGGGTGCTCGCCGCGTCGGCGCCGACCAGCCGCAACGCGGCCAGCCGCCGGTCACGACGCTCGCCGCCGAACCGGACGGCCGTCGCGATGAAGACGGCGACGGGCATCAGCAGCACGACGCAGATCACGGCGAGCAAGAGCAGCAGCGCCGCCGCCATCGGCGTGTCCGAGGCACGCCCGCCGAAGCTGTCGACGCGGATCGCGGCCTCCCCCGAGGCGCCGGCCTCGTCCGTGTCCGACACGACCAGCGTGTCGGAACCGGCGTAGAAGTAGAGCTCGCCGGAGCCGGTGAGCCCCTCCTCGCCGATGGTGCCGACGATCTCGTAGTCCAGGCGCTCCGCGAGCAACGCGCCGTCCTCGGACTCCAGCAGGCGGCCCAGCGCGGGGGAGACGACCATCTCGCCGGGGCCGGGGAACGCCTCCACGCCCGGCGGCGGCTCGGCGGTGGTCTCGGCCCCGGCGTCCGGCTGGAGCATCGCACCGATGATGTTCTTCTCGTGGAAGTCCGTGTACCGCCAGGTGTAGAGCAGCGTGTCGGACCGTGGCTCCGCGTCGTAACACGAGCCCCCCGCGCCCATCGAGGAGATGTCGCTCAGGCAGCCCGGCTCACGCGCGAGCTGACGGGCGTCCTGGGCGCTCAGCAGGTTCGGCACGGCCGCGGCCGTCAGCAGGACGACGACGCCGAGGCCGACACCGAGCGTGGTGAGGACAGTGCGGGCCCATCCCGACGGGCCACCGGAGACGGCGAAGCGGACCCCGAGGGCGAGGTCACGGGCCCAGGTGCGCGGTGACCTTTCGCCGCGGCTCACGCGACCCCCTGCATGTCCCGGGCGCGGCCGTCGCGGACGACGACCTCACGGTCGGAGTACGCCGCGACGCGGGACTCGTGGGTCACCAGGACGACCGCGGCGCCGGACTCGCGTGCGGCGTCGGTCAGCAGCTCCATCACACGCTCGCCGTTGAGCGAGTCCAGCGCGCCCGTGGGCTCGTCGGCGAAGAGGACGCGGGGCGAGTTCACCAGGGCGCGGGCGACGGCCACGCGCTGCCCCTGGCCGCCGGAGATCTGGCCGGGCCGGTGGTGGCGCACGTCGTCCACCTCCAGGCGGGCCAACCACGCGTGGGCGCGGGCCTCGGCCTCCTTCCTGCCCGTGCCGACGAGGCGCAGCGGGAGCGCGACGTTCTCCACGCAGCTCAGCTCGGGGACGAGCTGGCCGAACTGGAAGACGAAGCCGAAGTCGGCGCGGCGCAGCGCGCTGCGCTCGGCGTCGGACATCGACGACACCTCGCGGCCGTCGTAGGTGATGGTGCCGGCGTCGGGCGGGACGATCCCGGCCAGGCAGTGCAGCAGGGTGGACTTGCCCGAGCCGGAGGGCCCCATCACGGCGACGACCTCGCCGGAGCGGATCGCGAAGTCCGCGCCCGCCAGCGCGGGGGTGGCGCCGTACGTCTTGTGCAGGTCGGTGGCGGTCAGCAGCGCGCGCTCCTCGCTCATCGGACGACCTCCCTGGCGAGGCGGTCCAGGCGCGAGGTGGTGAGCTCCAGCCAGCGCAGGTCGGCCTCCAGGTGGAAGAGGGCGTGGTCGCAGACGAGCTGGTCGGCCAGGTCTCCCGAGCGCTTGCGCTGGGTCAGCTCGCGCATCAGCCGCAGGTGCTCGGCACGCTGTCCGTCCAGCAGCGAGGAGGCGTCCCGGCCGGTCAGGAGGGCGAGGACGACCTTGGTGTACAGGGTGGACTGGAGGTACGGCTCGGGCTTCTCCGGCGTGGTGAGCCACGTCTCGACGTCGCTCACGCCGGCGTCGGTGATGGCGTACCGCTTGCGCTCGGGTCCGACGCCCGGCTCGACGCCCTCGACCTCGACCAGGCCGTGCTTCAGCAGGCGGGACATCGTGGCGTAGACCTGTCCGTAGTGCAGGGCGCGGTCCTGCCCGAAGTGCACGTCGAACGTGCGCTTGAGGTCGTATCCGTGGCGCGGCCCCGACTCCAGAAGGCCGAGGAGCGTGTGACTGACTGACATGCCGAGGACTATACACACGATGTATAGACCGGGTCTATACACGCCGGGGACAGCGCCGTGGACAACGGAACGGCCTTCGTGGAGAACGCCTCGGCATCGTGGGCGCAACGGTTCGAAAGCGTGTCGCCACCCTGTCCGAGGTATCGCTTACGGTGAACGAGGCAGCGCGGCGCCGCGGGCGCCGCGTCGGCACACACACCAGAGGTGGACGAGGCGGAGATGGGCGAGCCACGCACGACGGACGCGTTTCGTGGGTGATCACACGGATGACCAGGCGGTGAGCGGCGAGGTGGCCGAGCCCGCGGCCGCCCGGGTCGGCACCGCGGCCCGGGAGGACGCGGAGCCCGAGGCGTCGGACCAGGCCGGGGACGGCGGCCCGGGGGCCGCCGAGGGCCGGCTGGCGGACCGGCGGCGCCGGGCGCTGGCGTTCGCCCTCGCCGTCGCGCGCAAGCCGTACTGGGACCCGCCGCACGCCTCGTACACCATCCGCCGCTGGCCGGACCTGACGGCCTGTCTGGTCGCCACCTTCTTCTTCTGGCTCTCCCTCACCCCCTCCCTCGTCCCCCGCCCCTGGTACTACCAGGGCGCCATCGGCGGCATCACCGCCGCCATCGGCTACGGCCTGGGCGCGCTGCTCAGCTGGCTGTACCGGCTGAGCACCCCGAAGCGCTGGCAGCCGAGCCCCCGCGTGCGCGCCCGCGCCTGGCTGGCGTACCTGCTGGTGCTGCCGTGGGCGATCGGCGTCATGCTCGGCCAGAGCGCGGACCTCCAGCGCGAGCTGCGCCGCCTCCAGGAGCTGCCGCCGACCCTCACCTGGCACTCGATCCTCATCGCGCTGATCTCCCTGGTCGTCCTCTCGACGCTGCTGGTCATCGCGCGCGCCGTCCGCCTGCTGACGCGGGCGGTGACGCGGCTTCTGGCCCGCGTGATGCCCTGGCCGTTCGCGGTGGCGCTCGGTCTCGCGCTCACCAGCGTCATCGTCGTCGTCGGCACCAGGGACGTGGTCTGGGACCGCGGCGTCCTCGGCGTCGCGGAGGCGTGGGCGAAGGCGAAGGACTCCAGCACCGACCCGGGCGTGATGCGGCCGTACTCACCGCTCGTCTCCGGCAGCCCCGACTCGCTCATCAGCTGGGAGGACCTGGGGAACAAGGGCCGCACCTTCACCGGGACGGCGCCCTCCGACGACGAGATCACCGGCTTCACGGGCGAGTCCGCGCTCTCCCCCATCCGGGCCTACGTGGGCCGCGCCGCGTACGAGGACTACGAGGACGGCGCGCAGCTCGCCGTCCGGGAGCTGGAGCGGACGGGCGCCTTCGACCGCGAGGTGCTGGCCGTCACGGGCACCACCGGCACCGGCTGGGTCAACCCGACGACGGTCGAGGCCCTGGAGTTCATGCACGGCGGCGACACCGCCATCGTCACCATGCAGTACTCGTACATGCCGAGCTGGGCCTCGTTCATGGTGGACAGGAACGAGGCGGGCATCGCCACCCGCGCCCTGTTCAACGCGGTGTACGCGCGCTGGGAGCAGGAGCCGGCCGACGAGCGCCCCGAGCTGCTGGTCTTCGGCGAGAGCCTGTCGGTGGCGGCCGTGGAGGCCGCGTTCGACGGCGTCGACGACATGGTCGAGCGGACCGACGGCGCCCTGCTGATCGGCCCACCGGACTACAGCCCGATCCACGCCGAGCTCACCGAGCGGCGCGACCCGGACAGCCCGGTCTGGCGTCCCGTCTACGAGAACGGGCGGCACGTGCGCTTCGCGCAGTACCCGGAGCAGGACCTGGCGCTGCCCCGGGGCGCGGTCTGGGAGGAGCCGCGCGTGGTGTACCTCCAGAACGCCTCGGACCCGGTGGTGTGGTGGTCATGGGACCTGCTGTTCGAGCGCCCCGAGTGGCTGGACGAGCCGCTGGGGCCCGACGTGACCTCGTCGATCGACTGGTTCCCCTTCGTCACCTTCTGGCAGACGACGGTCGACATGGCCGTCTCCTACGGCGCGCCGGCGCCGCACGGCCACCGGTACGGCTCGAACCCGGTCGCCGCCTGGGCCGAGATCGCGCCGCCCGCCGGCTGGACGGCGACGGACACCGAGCGGCTCAGCTTCCTGCTGGAGGTCCGTCACCCACCCCGCCACGGCTGGGCGGGCTGAGCGGCGGACCGCGCCCCGCACGCGGCCCGGCCACGGGCCGAGCCGCCGTCGTCCGTCGGGCCGCCTGCGCCGCTCAGTCCTCCGTGCTCGCCGCTCAGTTCTCCGTGTGCTGCGTGCCGCCCGCCGAGGGCGTGGACGGCGGCGGCTTCCGGGACGGCGCGGGGGTCGGCGCGATCTCCGCCACCGTGGCCCCCGACGCCGGGTCCACACCGGCCCGCCGCTGCGCCTCGTCGTGGTAGGCCCGCAGGTAGGCGATGACGGTGTTGGTCACCGCGATCAGCGGCACGGCGACGACCGCGCCCGGGATGCCGGCCAGCAGCGAGCCGCCCGCCACCCCCAGCACGACGGCCAGGGGATGCACCCGCACCATCCGCCCCAGGATGAACGGCTGGAGGATGTGTCCCTCTATCTGCTGCACCAGCAGCACCACGCCCAGGATGATCAGCGCCTCGACCACCCCGTGGGTCACGAGCGTGACCACGACGGCCAGCGCGCCGGAGGCGATGGCGCCGACCAGGGGGACGAAGGAGGAGACGAAGACGATGACGGCCAGCGGGATCGCCAGCGGCACGTCCACCAGGACGAGGCCGAGCCCGATGCCCACCGCGTCGATGAGGGCCACTATCACCGTGCCGCGCACGTAGCCCGTGAGCGTGATCCAGGCCCGCGGCCCGGCTCCGGCGACCGCGGGGCGGGCGTTGGACGGGATCAGCTTCAGGAACCACTGCCACACGCCGGGACCGTCGTAGAGCAGGAACAGCACGACGAAGAGCGTGATGCCGGCGCCGGTGACGAACTCCAACACGTAGTTGGTGGCTTCCAGGCCGGCCGAGGTGAGGGTGTCCTGGTTCTCGCTGATCCAGTCGTTGATGTCGGCGACCCAGGCGTCGAGGTTCTCCTCGGAGATGTCGAACGGCAGGTCCAGCAGCCAGTTGCGCAGCCGTCCGATGCCGTCCTGCACCTCGTTCGCCAGGTCCTCGCTGTTGTCGATGACCTGCCAGACGACGAACCAGCCGATCAGGCCGATGACGGCCAGACCGCCGAGCGCGGTGAGCGCGGTGGCCGCGCCCCGGCCGAAACCGATGCGCTTGAGCCAGCCGACGAACGGCTGGAGCAGGGCGGTCACCAGCAGGCCCGCGGTGAACGACATCACCAGCAGGCTGATCGAGCTGACCACCTGCACCAGCACCCACACGCAGGCGGCCAGCACCAACAGCCGCCAGCCGGCCTCCGAGGCGACCCGCACACCCCACGGGATCATCGTCGCCGGCGCCGGCTTGCCGCCCTCCGCGTACGGGAGCACCACCACGTGCCGTGGCGGCGGCGGCTCCTGCGGTGGGGGTGACGGCTCGGTGACCGGTTCGGCGGGCGGGGCCTCGGGAGCCCGCAGCGTGGGGGCGCCGGCGATGACGGCGCGGCGCGCCCGTGCCACCAGACGCTCCTCCCCCGCCTCGGCACCGCCCTTGCCTTGCGCCTCGCCCCCACCGCGCGCCTCGGCCTCGCCGCGCTCGCTGGCCTCCCGCTCCAGGCGCTGCTGCTCTCGCTCGGCCGCCCTGCGGATGTGGGTCAGCCGACCCAGCGCGGCGCTGAGCCGGTCCAGTCGTGACATCCCGTTGTCCTCCGCCCCCTGCTTGTCCGCGGTACGCGGCCTGACGTTACCGCGCGCGTGCCTCCGGCCGGCACCCTCGACGGGGGCTCGGAGGGAAAAGGTAGGAAAACGCGACGCCCCCGTGCCCTTGGGGGCGCGGGGGCGTCGGCGCGAAGCGTGCGCGGACGAGCGGCGGCTCGATGCCTCGAACGGCTCAGTACCAGTTGTTGACCTGCCAGAACTCCCAGGCACCACACGGGCTGCCGTACCGGTCGTCCATGTACATCAGGCCCCACTCGATCTGGGTGGCGGGGTTGGTCCGCCAGTCGGCACCGGCCGAGGCCATCTTGTCGCCCGGGAGGGCCTGCATGAGGCCGTAGGCGCCCGAGGTCGGGTTCGTGGCCGTGTAGTCCCAGCCGCTCTCGTGGTCCACGATGGCGGAGAAGCACTCGTACTGGTCGGCCGGCACCATCGACTGCGCGATGGCCTGGACCTCGGCGGCCGTGTACGAGGACTGCACCGGCGCGTTGGCGGCCTCCTCTGCCGCGGCAGCGGCCGCCGCGGCCTCCGCCTCGGCCTGTGCCTGGCGCTCGGCCTCCTCCTCGGCGTCCTTCTTCGCCGAGGCGTCGGCGGCGGCCTGGAGGCGGGCGGCCTCCTGGGCGGCGATGCGCGCCTCGGAGTCGGCGACGGTGGACTGGGCCTCAGCCTGCTGCGTCAGTGACGCGGTCTGCAGTTGGGCGTCCTCAGCGGTGGGTATCTCGACCAGCAGCGACGCGTCAGCGGCGACTACTTCAAGGCCGTCCTTGGCGTCGCTCTTCTGCTCGTCCCCCGAGGCGACACCGACGGCCGAGCCGACGGCAGTCACCGCGGTGGCGGACGCCACGGCGAATCCCCGGACCGAGATCCGGCTCACACGGTTTCCTTCCGACATCGCCCGCTCAGGTGACCTCGCGGGCGCGATCGTGCCCCCTGACACTGGCCTCCCCACGTCGTCGCTTACGGGAGGCGCTGGCCCGGCGGGAACCTCGCGCGCGACGTGTCTGACGCGACGGCGCGGGACCCGTGTGGTGCTCGGGCGGCATGTGGCGGTGGCTGTTTAGTTGTGCGGTTGTTATCGCTTTGCCACATGCGGGGCCTGACAGACGCACACACTGCCGGACCCGGGCGCCCCGAGACAACTCGGCATCATGTGGGAAAGGTCACAGGCCGTTTGGGCTTGCGGGTTCACGGAAACGCGCTTGTGGTTCGCCTGCCAGGCATTTCCCCGCGGTGACATGGCACCACGCCACCCCACCGCGGGGTTATTTACATACGAATATCCGTTTCGCCGCGACACGCCCGGCGCGTTTCGGGACAGGCCGCTTTGCGACGCGGCTACTCCTCCAACATCTCCGTGACGAGAGCCGCGATCGGAGACCGCTCCGAGCGGGTGAGGGTGACGTGGGCGAAGAGCGGGTGGCCCTTGAGACGCTCCACCACGGCCACCACGCCGTCGTAACGCCCCACCCGCAGGTTGTCCCGCTGCGCCACGTCGTGGGTGAGCACCACGCGGGAGTCCTGGCCGACGCGGGAGAGCACCGTCAGCAGCACGTTCCGTTCCAGCGACTGGGCCTCGTCGACGATGACGAAGGCGTCGTGGAGCGAGCGGCCCCGGATGTGCGTCAGCGGCAGCACCTCCAGCATGCCGCGGGCCACGACCTCCTCGATCACCTCGCGGCTGGTCACCGCCGAGAGCGTGTCGAAGACGGCCTGCGCCCAGGGGTTCATCTTCTCGGCCTCGGTGCCCGGCAGATACCCCAGGTCCTGGCCGCCGACGGCGTAGATGGGCCGGAAGACCATCACCTTCTGGTGCTGCCGGCGCTCCAGCACCGACTCCAGGCCCGCGCACAGCGCCAGCGCCGACTTGCCGGTGCCGGCCCGGCCGCCGAGGGACACGATCCCCACCTCGGGGTCGAGGAGCAGGTCCAACGCGATGCGCTGCTCGGCGCTGCGGCCCTTGATGCCGAACGCCTCCCGGTCGCCCCGCACCAGGCGGACCCGCCCGCCGGGCGCGACGCGGCCGAGCGCCCTGCCCCGCTCGGAGGAGACGACCAGGCCGGTGTGGACGGGCAGCTCCGCCGCCTTCGCGTCGTACACGCTCTCCGTGGCGAACAGCTCGTCGACCGACTCCCCCGGCAACGCGATCTCCGTCATCCCCGTCCAGCCGTCGGCCTCGGTGATGGCGAGCTCCGCACGGTACTCCTCGGCGGCGAGGCCGACGGAGGACGCCTTGATGCGCAGCGGCAGGTCCTTGGAGACGACCGTGACGTCGTGCCCCTCGGCCTGGAGGTTGCGCGCGACGGCGAGGATGCGGGAGTCGTTGTCGGCGAGGCGGCCCCGCTCGTTGAGCATCGCGGGCGGCAGGATCGCCGGATCCGAGTGGTTCAGCTCGACGCGCAGGGTGCCGCCGAGTTCACCGAGGGGCAGGGGGAGGTCGAGGCGGCCGTGCCGCACCCGGTACTCGTCCAGCCGGCGCAACACCTGGCGGGCGAAGTACCCCAGCTCGGGGTGGTGCCGCTTCGCCTCGAGCTCGGAGATGACGACGACCGGCAGCACCACCTCGTGTTCCTCGAATCGGGTGAGGGCGGAGGGGTCGGCGAGCAGGACGCTCGTGTCAAGGACGTACATGCGGCGGTCGGTGGAACGCTTCGTGCTGGTGGCCACGTGTGGACGAACCCCCTCGGATGAGGCGTGATCACGGCGCCACCACGGCGTGGACGCGGGCCACAGAGCGTGGGCGCCGGGGGTCTGATGCCGGCACGGCCCACTCCACGGGGGGCCGGAGCCGGCCCCGATCCTTGTCCGTGGTACGCAAACGGGCCTCCCGGCAGGCCGCGCTGATGCGCGGCACGCGGTGAATATGCCCGCAGTCTGCACATCTCATGCGACGAACGGATGCCGGGTGGCCGCCGAACGGGTGGCGAGCGGGTGTCCGTCCCGGGCCGGGACGGGCGGCGAGGGGACCGCTGACCGGTCGCGAACGGACGGCGAACGGCGGGGCGAGCGGGCGGCGGACGGCGGGCGGGTGGTGGGCGAACGGGCGGCGAGCGGGGGACCAGTGGAGGGGTGAACGGCCGGCCGAACGGGTGAGGCGTCGGCGCTCAGAGGCCGTAACGCCGCTGCCTGGCGGCGTAGTCGCGCATCGCGCGCAGGAAGTCCACCTTCCGGAAGGCCGGCCAGTACGCCTCGCAGAAGTAGTACTCCGAGTGGGCGCTCTGCCAGAGCATGAAGCCCGACAGCCGCTGCTCCCCGCTGGTGCGGATCACCAGGTCCGGGTCGGGCTGTCCCCTCGTGTACAGGTGCTCGGAGATGTCCTCGACGCCCAGCGACTCCGCGACCTGCTCCAGCGTCTGTCCCTCGGCGGCCCGCTTCGCCAGCAGGGAGCGCACCGCGTCGGTGATCTCCTGGCGGCCGCCGTAGCCGATGGCGACGTTGACGAGTATCCGGTCGTCCCGGCCGCCGCCCGCGTCGCGGGCCTTGCCGGCCCGTTCCTCGGCCTGGCGCAGCACCTCCCGCGTCCGCTCGGGCAGCACGTCGAGGGCACCCACGTGGTTCACCCGCCACCGGCCGTCGGCCGCGAGGTCGCGCACGGCGTCCTCCACGATCGACAGGAGGGGGTTCAGCTCCTCCGGCGCGCGGTTGAGGTTGTCGGTGGACAGGAGCCAGAGGGTGACGACCTCGACGTCGGTCTCGGCGCACCAGCCGAGCAGCTCGCGGATCTTCGCCGCGCCCGCCTCGTACCCCTGCTTCGTCGAGCTGCTGGCGGCCTTCGCCCACCGGCGGTTCCCGTCGAGGACGACTCCGATGTGCTTGGGGACCCGAGCGGTGTCGAGACGGCCCTCCACACGCCGCGCGTACAGCCGGACCGCCAGGCGGCGCAGCGTGTTCCGCATCACGCTCGTCGTCGCTTTCCCCGCGCTCCTCGCGCTCATCGTGTGTCGCCCCTCCTGACGCCCCGGACCCCGAGACCCTCGCCGGCGCTCGGGTCTCAGCACTCTACTGTGCGCTGTACGGTGCGCTGCCGAGCACCCACGAACAGAAAGCGGGCCGGTCCGTGGGGGGGGTGACGGACCGGCCCGAGGGGGGGTTTCCACCGTAACGCATGTCGGCCGATGCTGCGTGCATCCGGCAGGAGATTCGCGGCGGAATTCGCGACCCGGGCATGGCCGCGCCGGAGGGGACACCGGGCGACCGGGGCGGCCGGCGTGTTTCCTCTCGCGCGACCACATCCGTCACACCCGTCACCGGAGGTGGATGGGTGACGCGGTGACCGGGCGACGCGGCGCCGTGACGGCGGTCGGGCGCGGTCAGGCGGTCAGGCGGTCAGGCGGTCAGGCGGTCAGGCCGCCGAGGATCAGCCCGGCCAGCGCCCCCAGCGCCATGAACGGGCCGAAGGGCACCGCGGTCCGTCGACCGGCGCGGCCGGCCACGACCAACACCACGCCGTAGCCGGCCGCGAGCAGGAAACCGACGAAGGTGCCGAAGAACAGCACGTCCCAGCCGTACCAGCCGAGGGCCACGCCGACCGGCACGGCGAGCTTCACGTCGCCGAAGCCCATCCCGTTCGGACTGATGAGGAACAACACGAGGTAGACGAGGCCGAGCGCGAGCCCACCCAGCACCGCGCGCGGCCAGTTCCCCGCCGCGGCAGACAGCGGGGCCGCCGCGGCGAGTCCCACGACGGTGAGCGCGCCGAGTGGCAGGGTCAGCACGTCCGGCAGCCGCTGCACCGCGCGGTCCACGGCCGCCAGCAGCACCACGGCCGGCGCGGCCAGCAGCCAGACCACCAGCTCGGGTCGGGCCCCGACGGCGGCGGCCAACGCCGCGCAGCACGCGGCGGTCAGTGCCGCGAAACGTGCCGGGTGGCCGCCGAAGCGGCGCTCACCCGGTACGCACTCGGGACAGCGCGCCGGCCCGAGCCAGCCGGCCAGCGGACCGGCGAGGCCGTGTCCCCGCGGGCAGTCGGCGCGCCACGGTTCGCCAGGCTCGACGGCGAGCCGGTGGGCGGGCCTGGCCAGCAGCACCAGGCCGACCAGGGCGCCGTAGAGAGTGGCGGCGGTCACGAGCAGCGGGAGCGGCACGGAGCGAGCGTACGGGTGAAGGACGACGGAAGGAAAAGCCGAGGCGGGAGGTGGGAGGAAGCGGAAGAGAGAGAAGAGAGAGGAGTCAGAAGAAGACCCGGGCCGGTCTGCCGAGTGGGGGGAGGGCAGACCGGCCCTACAGGGGTCGGACCGGAGCCGGGGGGGTTGGCTCCTGTCGTCCGCCCAGCCAGCCGTCGCCGGGGTGGGAGTGACGACGCTGGCAGCATGGATGCTCCATGGGTGTCGGCCTCGACCGACGGGGCAACCCTACCGCACGGTTCCGAAGGCCGTGACCCCTCTCCGAGCGCCGCCCCCTACGCCCTTTCGCCCCTTTTGCTCGCCGACTCCCCCTATGGCGAAGCCGCCGTCATCCCGTGAACGCCGTCGGGCCGGAAGAGAGCGTTCCCGAGGCCAGGAGGGGTGGGGGCAGGCTTGCTCACCCCTGACCCGGATCCGCCCAGATTCCGTGCACCGCTTCTCCCCACCCCTCCCGCTCGTCCCCGCAACTCCTGCCCGCCACCCGCCCGGCCTGGGCGGCCCTGACGTCGCGCTTGTCCCACCCTTGCCCCGCCCTTGTGCCGAGTGTGCCCAGCACCTGGATCAGCTTTTGGGTCGGCGGCTGCCCAGTCGTCGCAGCACCTGGCCGCAGCGGTGGGCGTAGGCGCGCTGCGCCAGGCGTGTCACCGGTCCGCCGGCCCGCACGTACCAGGCGGCGCCGCGGCTGAACGCCGTGACCGTCAGCCAGACCGAGTCGTCCTCCGCGTTCCGCTCCACCAGGAACGCCTCCTCGCCGCACGCCGGATGTCCCGGCAGGGTGCCGTAGGCGAAGCCCGCCCGGTCCGCCTCGCGCACCACCCAGACCACGCGACACGGCGCACGCAGCCGCAACGATCCGACGCCGAGGCCGACCACGACGCCCACGCCGGGCTCGGCCTCGGGCCCGTCCGCCTCGATCGACACGCCCATGGCGCGGTGCATCCGCCAGCCGAGGACGTCCCGACCGGCGCGACGCAGCACCTCGGGACCGCTACCGAGGCGGGTGCGGACCCGCACGAGGTGGAAACCGGGCGGCGGCAGCTCGTCGGCCCCGGCCGCGACGTCGGCGGTGGGCAGGGTGGCGCCCACCTCGCGGTAGGTGAAGCCCGGAGAGCCGTCGGTCTGCGCGGCCACCACTCCTCGGTCCGTCCGTCTGCCGTTCTGTCCGTCTGTCCGTCTGTCCGTCTGCCGGTGGGGGCGCGTGTGCGCCGCCCCCGGAACGGGTGGCCGTTCGTTCTACTCCGTCGTGGGCCAGGAGATCTCGACGCGCCGGTTCTTCTGGCGGCCTTCCTCCGTGTCGTTGTCGTAGAGGGGGAAGTCCTCGCTGTAGCCACGGACGTTGAAGACGATGCCCTCGGGGTTCTGGATCAGGTCCAGCAGCACACGGTAGGTGTTCTGCGCACGCTCCTCGGAGAGCACCTCGCCGCTCTCGTATGAGCCCTGGTCGTCCGTGAACCCGAAGACGTTCACCTCCGTCGGGTGGTACTCGTCGATCGCTGCGGCCACGTCCGCGAGCGCGCCCTGCGACTCCTCGCTGATCTCGCCGCTCCCCTCGGCGAACAACACGTCCGTCTGGAGGGTGAACTTGTGCTGGCTGGGTGAGATCTCCTCACGCTGGCCACCGCCGGTGTCCGCCTCCCCGTCGGGTGTCTGGCCGTCGTCGGGGTCCCCGGTGTCTCCGCTGCCACCGGTGCCGCCACCGCCGGCGCCTCCGGCCCCACCGAGCTGCTCGACGACGGAGGTGATGTCCACGACGCGCGGCTCGGCGAGGGTGGCGCCCTCACTCAGCATGAGACCCGAGGCGTTGGGGTCGATATCGGGAGGCTCCGGCTCGACGTAGCCCGGTGGCTGGTCGCCGTCCTGCGCGAGGGCCGGCGTCCCCAGGCCGAGGACCGCGGCCATGGCGGCGGCCCCACTGGTCCCGGCGATCGCCGCGACGCGGCGGGAGCGGCGTGCTCGGTTCGTCATCGGGACCGTCCTCACTGAATCTCGATGGTGGCGGGCGGCATCGCGCCGATCTGGAAGTCCACCTCGTTGGTGGTGGGCTCGGGCTCGGGGAACTGGGCGAACCAGGTCACGGTCTCCCCCGCGTCGATGTCGAGCCCGAAGCCCGTGCACAGGCAGCGGCCCTCGGTGTCGCGGAGGATCAGGTACCTCTTGTTCTCCTCGCGCGCGATGAGCGTCGCGCCGGCCATGGAGAAGCCGTTCTCGGCGAGCTCGTGCTCCTCACCCGCCCAGGTGTTCGTGCCCCATCCGTCACCACCACCGTTGTGCACGGTGCCCTCGATGGTCAGGAAGCCGCCGGTCTGCCGCTCGGCCCGCGTGATGGCGAGGGTGATGTCCTGTTCACCGGTCACCTCGGCCAGCACCTCGGGCTCGGCGCCCTCGTCCGGGTCGGGCTGCTCGCCCCCGGCCGGGTCCTCCTCTCCGCCGGAACCCTCGGTCTCCGTCTCCTGGGACGTCTCGCCACCTGCTCCGTCATCGCTGTCACCACCGCCACTGCTGCAACTGGCCACGGCGATCACCAGACCGAGGCCCAGGGCGGCAACGATCAGAATCAGGCGCGACTTGCTCTCACGGAGGTCCATCGGGTCGGCATCCTTTGCGCTTTAGCTCGTCGGGGGTCGGTCAGTCGTCCAGGTAGACACGGAACAGGTCGCGGGCGTCCGGCAGGTCGTCCTCGTCGCCGGGGTCGAAGGAGATGTCGTCGTCGCTGTCCTCGCCGCACTCCAGCTCGATCTGGTCCTCCTCCTCGGAGGCCATCTCGCACAGGCCGTGGATGAGGGCCGTGGCGCGGGCCTGCGCCGTCTCGTCCTCGGTGCCGGGGATCAGGGAGTCGCCGACGGTGTTCTGCGTCCTGACGATCACGGTGAACCCGGTGCGCTCCGGGTTGAGACCGCAGTCCACGACGTCCGCGTCGTTCAGCGCGGCGAGCCGCTCGGCCTCCTCGCAGGCGTCACCGACCTGGAGATCGGTTCCTCCGAGGCTGTCGTCGGGGTCGCCGTCCTCGTCCTCGTCGCCGTTCTCGTCGCTGTCCTCGTCCCCGCCCCCGTCGCCGATCGCGTCGACGAAGCCGTCACGGAGTTCCTCGCTGGCCTCCTGGGCCGCGGCGATCGCCGCCGCGTCGGCGGCCGACTGGGCGTCGCTGGCCACGACGGCGGCCTGGGCGAAGACGAAGAAGAGGAAGGCGACTCCCAGCAGTCCGGTCACCATCCACACGTAGAGAGGGAAGATCGCGCCCCTGCTGGGATCGGTCAGTCGTCTCCCAGGATGTCCCCGACGGCGTCCCGGATCGCGTCGCTCACCGCGGTGTGGAGGTCGAGGCCTATCACCGCGACCACGATCGTGGCGATCAGCACCAACAGCCCGGCGTACTCCACGAAGCCCGCGCCGCGGTCGTCGTAACGTCCACGCGCGCGCTCGCTGATGGCGCGCGTCCACGTCCGCACCAGTCTGTTCATGGCGTCCCTCTCCCCCGGCTGACCGCACATCAGCCGGTGTGTCCGTACCCCTACCCTCGTCGCGCTCACGGTACTGACTCGCGAAGCGGTGGAGAGTGGGGTGGGGCGAGCAACGACGCTCGGGCTGCACCCGTTTGGTATGGGGATGCACCATGCCCGACCCCCTCCAGCGGGCCAATCCGTACACCTATCGACACTGACTGTGCCACAGCCGGGGGCGACTTGGGCAGTGCCGTCCGGGGATCGTGTCAGCATCGATAGCTTTGCCGGCAACACCAAACGGGCCGTTACGGGAAGGGGAACCCGGGCGCCGGGTCAGGAGGCGGAGGACCAGGCGCGGGCGCAGAGGACGAGCCGGTACCCGTCGGGATCCTCGACGGTGACGCCCCAGCGGTTCCAGTAGGGGTTGGGGGAGGGGACACGCCGGCCGCCGTGTTCCTCCAGGCGGGTCACGAGCTCCTCGGGGACGGGTTCGTCGAGGTAGACGACGAGCAGGTCCTCCTCGGTGGGCCGGGGCCGGGGGAGGTCGGGGCCACCGTGGACGAGTTCGAGGTGCCAGGAGGCGTCGGGATGGCCCAGCATGAGCAGCTCGTGCTCGCCGGGCGCGTCACCGCCCGCCGCGCGGAAGAGCACGCTCAGGCCGAGGCCCCGGACCCAGAACCGTTCCGCCACGGCCAGGTCGAGCGAGGGGCGCGCGATGCGGATGTGGCTGTGGCCGGTGAACGGCACGGGTGTCTCCTTCGCGACGACCACGCGGACGACGGGAGACGCCGACGTGGGCTGGTCAGGCCGGCCCTGAGCCTAGACGGCGGGGTCGGGTCGCCACATCGGTCATCGGTCCTGGTTCCCCTGGCGCTGGTGGCGCGGGGGCTTTCCGCCGATCAGCACCGTCGCGTCGTGGTCGGGGGACTGGGCGAGGTGGGGAGTGAGGCCGGCGGTGGCGAGGGCGTGGGTCGCGGCCGGGGCCTGGGGTTCGCTGATCTCGGAGAGGAGGGCGCCGCCGGGAGCGAGCCAGGATAGCGCCTCGGCGACGACGCGGCGCAGCAGGCTGAGGCCGTCGGGGCCGCCGTCGAGGGCGGTGGGGGGTTCGTGGAGGCGGGCCTCGGGAGGGAGGAGCGGGATCTCGGCGGTGGGGACGTAGGGGACGTTGGCGAGGAGGACGTCGACGCGGCCCCGCAGCGCGGCGGGGAGGGGGCCGAAGAGGTCGCCCTGGTGGGTGTGGGCGCGCGGGCCGAGCGAGGAAAGGTTTTTGCGGGCACAGGCGACCGCGGCCGGGGAGAGGTCGGTGGCGTGGAGTGCGGCGACGTCGGCGCGGTGGGCCAGGGCGGCTCCAAGCGCGCCGGTGCCGCAGCAGAGGTCGACGACGACGGCTCCGGGCGGGGCGAGTGCGGCCGCCCGTTCGACGAGGAACTCCGTGCGGCGGCGCGGGACGAACACGCCGGGGGTGACGTGGATCCGCAGGCCGCAGAAGGCGGCCCACCCGAGGACGTGTTCGAGGGGGTGCCCGGCCACGCGGCGGTGGACCATCGACGCGCGCTCCTCGGGTGTCCTCGCGGTGGCCGTGATGAGGTCGGCCTCCTCCTCCGCGAACACGCAGCCGGCGGTGCGGAGCCGGGCGACGAGGTCGGTCGTCACGGGGGCGGGGGCCGAGGGAGTCGAGGGAGTCACGGGGGTCGCGGGGGTCACGACAGTCCAGGGTGTCATGGGTGTCATGGCGGGTCAGCGGGAGTCGTCGAGGATGCTGGTGAGGTCGGTGCCGGAGCCCAGGAGCATGCCGGTGACGATGACGATCATCGTGGCGGGCACCATGAAGACGAGCGTCGCCAGCGTGGCCTTGGGTATCGCGCGGGCCGCGCGGCGGCGGGCGTTCTGCGCGTCGGTGCGGCGCATGTCGCGGGCGATCTGCATGAGCGTGTCGGCGATGGGGGCGCCGAGCTCCTCACCCTGTTGCAGCGCGGCCACGAACTGGTTGACCGGCTCGGAGTCGTTGCGCCGGCGGAGGTCGTCGAACGCCTGGCGGCGCGGTACCCCCATGTCCATCTGCCGCAGGGTGATGCGGATCTCGTCGGCCCACGGGCCCTCGTACCGCGCGGAGACGCGCTCCAGCGCCTGCCGGAAGCTGAGGCCGGCGGAGACCACGACCGCCATCACGTCGAGGAAGTCCGGCAGCGTGCGGTCGATGACGTCGCGGCGCTCGCGGATGCCCTGCCAGATGGTCAGGTCGGCGGCGAGCACGCCGAAGGCGATGGACACGAGCGCGAGGAGCGGCACCCCGGCGGCGACGAAGACCGCCGTGGTGACCAGGCCGAAGACCCCGTAGACGAAGCGGCGGGCGGCGTACCGGTCGATGGTCAGGCCCTGGGGGTTCCCCGCCTGGTCGATGCGGCGGCGCTTGCGGTCCACCGCCTTCTGCCCCATCAGCCGCAGCACCAGCGGCGCGAAGCGCATCCCGAGGCGGTCGACGGTGGAGCCGGCCGCCGTGGTCCGGGTGGCGCCGTGTTCGAGTGCCAGCGCGAGGTCGGGCGGGAGCGGGGTGCCGGCACGCATCGTGCGGACGCCGACGATGACGCCGATGACGGCGAGGCCCATGGCGAGGGCGAGGAGCAGACCGGTCACGTGCGACGCACCTCCTGTCAGACGTCGATACGGCCGAAGCGGCGGACGATGACGAAGCCCACGACATACAGCGCGAGCGCGACGAGCATCGCGATCTGTCCGCCGGGGCTGTCGGTGACGCGGCCCAGCGAGCCGGGCTGCGCCGCGTTGATCAGCAGCAGCGCGCCCACGCCGAGCAGCGGCACGGTGACGGCCGTGGCGTTGATCTCGGCGAGCATGGTGCGCACCTCGCGCCGGGTCTCCTTGCGCTGCTCCAGCGTCTCGGTGAGGTTCCGCAGCGAGGAGACGATGGTGCCGCCCGCCCTGTTGGCCAGGATCAACGTGGTGACCAGCACGTTCAGTTCGCGGGAGGGGAGCCGCTGACCGAGCTCGTCGAGTGCCTCGTCCAGCGAGCGGCCGACGGCGAGCTGGTTGGACACGGTGGCGAGCTCGGCGCCGGCCGGGTCGTCCATCTCCTCGGCCGCCATGGACAGCGCGGTCCGCAGCGCCAGGCCGGCGGCGGTGCCGTTGGCGATGAGGCGGGCCAGCTCGGGCAGCTGGCTGATGAAGCGCTCGGTGCGGCGGGCGCGCTGCCAGTTGAGGAAGGCGCTGCCGCACCAGACGGCGATCAGCGCGCAGAGCGGGCCGAAGAACGGGGCGAGCACGGCGGAGGCGATCAGCCACAGCGCGGCGGCGGCGCCGACCACGTACGCCACGTACTCGCCGACGGTGAGGTCCAGCCCCGTGGCCGCGAGCCGCAGCCGCAGGCGGTGGCCGAACGTCGTCTCGCGCAGCTTCCGGTCGAGGGCGACGAAGCGACGGGCGCGTGTGGTCTGCGCGCCGGCGGCGGCACCGGAGCCGAGGGCCGCCCGCCGCACCGGCTCTCCGGCGCCCGGCGCGGGTCCGGCGAGCCGCTGGAGCAGGGCGCGCCGCTCGGCGCGGCCGGAGGAGTACAGCTGGACACCGGCGACGGCGACGAGGAGCGCGAGGACGGCGAGGCCGAGGGTGAGCTGGACGAGGCCGTCGTTGATCTCGATGTCGTCCATAGGTCAGCTCGCCTCCCGCGTGCTGAGGTGGGTGTCGTCGAGGTGCACGCCGAAGGCCGGCGGAATCTGCTCGCCCGCCAGGTACAGCCGGTCGGCGACGGCCCGCGGCAGGGGGAAGTGCCGGAAGCGGCCGTGGACCGTGCCTCGGGTGGTCATGGGCTCCGCCTGGAACGCGGCGACCGTGGCGATGCGGAACGGCTCCCGGCCGCGCGAGGAGAGGATCGCGACCTCGGAGAGGCGGCGGGAGCCGTCGGGGTGGCGGACGAGCTGGACGAGGACGTCGACGGCGCTGTTGATCTGGTCGCGGAGCGCCTCGAACGGGACCTGGAGCTCCGACATGGAGGCGAGGGTCTGGAGGCGGAGCAGGGCGTCTTCCGCCGTGTTGGCGTGGACGGTGGCGAGGGAGCCGTCGTGGCCGGTGGACATGGCCTGGAGCATGTCGAGGGTCTCGCCGCCGCGCACCTCGCCGACGATGATGCGGTCCGGGCGCATGCGCAGCGAGTTCCGAACGAGGTCGCGGATGGTGACCTCGCCCTTGCCCTCGATGCTGGGGGGCCGGGACTCCAGCCGGATGACGTGGTCCTGCTGGAGCTGGAGCTCGGCGGCGTCCTCGACGGTGACGATGCGCTCGCCCTCGGGGATGAGGCCGGAGAGCGCGTTGAGCAGGGTGGTCTTCCCGGCGCCCGTGCCGCCGGAGACGATGACGTTGAACTTGGCGCGGACCAGGCCGGACAGCAGCGTGACGATCTGCTCGTCGAGGGTGGCGAACTCGACGAGCTCGGCGAGGGTGTACGCCCGGGGGAAGCGGCGGATGGTGAGCGTGGCCCCGGAGAGGGAGAGCGGGGGGATGATGACGTTGACCCGCTCGCCGGTGGGCAGACGGGCGTCGACCATGGGATTCGACTCGTCGACGCGGCGGTTCACGGCGGAGACGATGCGCTCGATCGTCTGGAGCAGCTGGTCCTCCGAGGCGAACCGCAGCGGCAGGCGCTCGACGCGCCCCGAGCGCTCGACGTAGATCTGCTCGGGGCCGTTGACCATGATCTCGGTGATGGAGGCGTCCTCCAGCAGCGGTTCGAGAATGCCGAGGCCGAGGGCCTCGTCCACGACGCGGCGGATGAGCAGGGCGCGGGCCTGGGTGGACAGGACCGGGCCCTCGCGGCTGAGGATGTGTCCGAGGACGCGCTCCAGCCGGTCCCGGCGCTCGGACGGTCCGAGGGAGGACATCTCGGCGAGGTCGATCTCCTCCAACAGCTTGGCGCGGTACGTCGCGACGAGGCGGCTGTCGCCGGTGCCGACGCCGGCGGGCTCGTCGGGCGCGTGGACCCGGGCCCTGAGACTCATCCCTGCCTGCCTTCCTTCGTGACGTGACGCCTGCGCTGCGACGTGCCCTCACTCACCCTGACCACACTAACTCTCCGTTACGTTGCCTCGCCCGCTCGTCACGGGTTCCTTCCTCGCGGCTGCCTCACCGCCACCTCGCCGCCACCGCGCCGACGCCGCGCCGACGCCTCGTTCGTCCCGTCAGTCGCAGGGCATGGTCACGGTGCGGCTGGCGTCGCCGAGCTCGGGGAGGAACGGCAGGACGGAGGGGATGGAGACGTGGGCGGTCGCCGTGGCCTCCTCGCCGCAGCCGTCGATGTCGAACTCGACGGCGAGCCCCTCGCTGACGGCCGCCCGGCCGTGTGCCTCGGCCTGGTCGGCGATCTCCTCCTGCGCCGCGGTGCGGGCCGCCGCCCGCGCACCCGACCCGGCCTGGAGCGCGGCGTACCCGACGGCGCCCAGCTGCAACGCCGCGAGCGCGACGATCAGCAGCAGCGGGATCCATCCGGCGAACTCGACCGCGGCGACGCCACGGTCACCGCCCCTGGCAGCCCGCACCCCGGCCCGCCATCCGGCCCGATCCCCGGCCCGCCATCCGGCCCGCCGCGCGAGTCGCACCCCCCGCGTCGTCACGGCCCCTCCTCGGTGGTGGCGGCCGTGCCGGGAATGGTGACCGGGAGGTTGAAGGCGCCGGGGAAGAGGACGGGGACACTCAGCTCGACGGTGGCCCTGCGGAGGTCCCCGTCCAGCGGGCAGGAGACCGACGCGTCCCAGCCGCCGGGCACGAACTCCAGGGCCGCCGTCTCGCAGGCCGCCTCCGCCGCACCGGCCGAGGCCCCGGCGGCGGCGCGCGCTCCCCGGTCGGCGGCGCTGCCGGCGAGGTAGAAGCCGTATCCGATGACGATGCACTGCCAGATCGCGGCGAAGACGACGAGGATCAACGGGAAGAGGCCGGCGAACTCCACCATGACCGCCCCTCGGTCGCGCCGCGGCCCTCGCCACCGCGCGCCGAGGGCCCGGCGTCTCCCGTCACCCGACACCGCCGTCCGGCCCGCCGACGCCGCCCCGTCTCCCGACGTTCGCGCGCACGACACCCGAGCGCCCCCGGACGTCCGCGCACACGACGACGCCTCGGCCGTGGTCATGCCCGCCGCCCCCGCCGTTTCCCGCCCGCCGCGACGGTCTCCGGCGCCGCGAGTCCGAGCTCGGCGGCGAGCGACCACAGCGCGCGCCGCACCGTTCCCTTCGGATCGAGGTCCTGGATGCGGCCGGCGTCCATCGCCTCCTGCAACTCGCGGAAGTTCGCCGGGACCACGCTCCGCGCCACCTGCGTGCCGGTGATCCGCGAGATGAGGTGCGGCTGGATGTGGCTGGCGCGCCCGAGCCGGTTGACGACGGTGAGGGTGTCCTGCGCCTTGCGGATCCGCAGCCGGTCCCACATCCGCACCATGCGGTTGACCGCCCGCACCGAGATGACGTCGGGGGTGGTCACCAGCAGCGCGACGTCCGCCATCTCCACCGCGGCCGCGTTCGCGCTGTTCATGTGGGAGCCGCAGTCGACGACGACCACGTCGTACCGGGACCTGACCACCGTCAGCAGCTGCCGCGCGGTGGCGTCGGTGACGTCCTCGCCCCGCTCGCCCTCGGCGGGCGCGAGGAGCATCGACAGGCCCGTGTCGTGCGTGAAGACCGCCTCGGCCAGCACCTGCGGCGAGATGTCCGCGATGCCCGCCAGCTCGGCGACCGACCTCCGGAACTGCACGTCGAAGTACGAGCCGACGTCGCCGCAGAGCAGGTCGAGGTCGACGAGGACCGCGCCACGCTCCCGCGTGGGCCCGGCACTCTGGGCGGCCAGCGCCAGCTGGCTCGCGACGAGGGTGGCGCCCACCCCGCCCTTGGCGCCGGAGACGGTGACGATCCGCCCGCCGGGTCCGCTGGCGACGTGCTCCTCCGCGCCGAGGTGCCGGCGCATCCCCGCGGCCCACTGGGCGGCGGCCGCGACCCGCGCCGCCAACTCCTCGTAGGCCAACGGCAGACCGGCCAGCCCCCGGGCTCCGGCGTCCATCGCCGCCGAGTACAGCCCGGCCGTCGGGTCGGCCGACACCAGCACGACGCCCACGGCGGGAAAGCGCAGCGCGACCTCCCGGATCAGCTCCAGCGCGGGCAGCGGGCCGATGCCCTCGTGGACCACGACGACCTCGGGCAGGCCCGCGACGGTGTCGTGGCTGAGGGCGGCGAGCGTGTCCAGGAGCGTGGAGGAGTCGGGGACGGAACGCATCGGCTCGCTGTCGGGGAGCTGGCTGAGCAGCGTGACCAGCGAGCGTGCGGCGTCGGAGTCGCCCACCGCCGGGAGAATGCGCGTCGTCATCTCTTCATCCACCTGCTGCTCATGTGCTGCTCGTGCCGGGACGGCCGGGTCTGACCGTGCCTGGGGTATCCCTACCCGGGCTGCCCAGTTGCGACCGGTTCATTCGGTGCCCCCCGGGAGGATCGCGCTCGGGTCCAGGTGCGGGTCGCCGAGGGTGTCGCCGATGATGGTGTAGGTGCGCTCCTCGTCGGGGATCTCCTGCTCGTCGCCCGGGGCGACCAGGGCCAGCCGCACCTCCACGGCGAACGCCTCGGCGAAGGTGACGCGTTGGGCGTCGGCGTTGTCCAGCGCGAAGGTGATGGGCACCGCCTCCGTGGTGGTCTCCTCGTCCTCCACCTCGGTGAGGTCGCCGACCTCGATCACCTCGGCGTTGTTCACCATCAGCTGGACCATCTCGAAGGTGTCGTCGGTGTCCCCGCCACTCGCGCCGCCCTCCACCTCGAAGGCGGCGTACATGTTGATGTGGGCCCCCGGGTAGATCTTGCCGGCCACGCCGGTGGAGGCGTCGATCATGACGGCGATCTCCTGCTGGCCGGTGTCGAGTTCGGGCCGCTCGGTGATCATGTCGGTCTGGAGGAGGGAGCCCTCACGCAGCGGCCCCACCGCGACCTGGCCCTCGATCTGGTCGAGGTCGGTCACGGCCGAGTCCGTTATGTACCGCTCGGGCATGGTGACCTCGCGCACCATGTCCGCCGTCAGCTCCTCGTAGGGATCGACGTCCTCGCTCAGCTCGTACGCCGTGGCCTCGGGGCCCACCTTGGACTCGACGTCGTTGATCACGGCGAGCACGCCGACGAAGGCGGCGAGAGCGAGCAGGACCGAGACGACCAGCAGCACCAGGCCGCGTCGCTGACGAGCGTTCATGTGGCGCTTCTACCTTCTCGAACTTCTCTGGATTCTCGGGTTTCTCGGGTTTCTCGGGTTTCTCGGACTTTTCTCGAACTTCTCGGACCGCTCGAACTCCTCCGAGACGTCCCGACGCCTCCCGGAGCTTCTCGCGGCGGCTTCGGCGCTCCCGGTGTCCACGGCGCTCCCGGTCTGTCGCCTCATCCGCCCGCCGCCCGCCCGCTGCCACCGGGCGCCAGGGCCCGCCGGCCCGCCGTCGCGCCCACCCCTATGGCCCGGGTGCGGCGACGCTCCGTCCGCACCGCCGTCGCCACCGGCGCGGAGCAGAACGCGCACCGGTCGCCGATCAGCGTCAGCCCGCACCAGTGACACGCCTCCTGCCGCACGGAACTGACCATCTGGTACAGCAACGACACGTCCGGAATGGCGGCGGCGAACTCCACGATCTTGTTCGTGGCCCACCACGCCGCCGAGGAGGCCGGCATCGGCACCGGGTGGACCGCCTGCACCTGCCACTGGCGGGCCAGCCGCCCCGCGACCCACTCGCTGCCCAGGCTGCCGGTCGCGTAGGTGAGGGCGGTGGAGAACTGCGGCCCGGCCAGCACCCCGTCCCCGTCGGCCTGGACGAGCTGCGGCGTGGGGCCGGCGAGCACGGCGCACGGCCCGGCCGGGAGGCGGCCGCCGCCCGGCCCGTTCGCGGGCAGCGGCAGCGCCACGGGGAGCCGGTCGAGGCGGGAGCCGGAGGCCAGCAACGCGCCCGCGTAGATGTAGTGGGCCAGCAGCCGGGCGGCGGCGCCCAGCACGCCGGGGCTGAAGCCGCAGACGCTCAGCTGCCGCAGCTGCCGCACGAGCACGGCGGTGCCCAACGGCGGCAGGGCGCTGGGCAGCAGCGCTATCCGGTCGGACTCCAGCATGGCGCGCACGGCGTGGAGCCGCTGCACCTGGGGGCGGGGGGTGGTCGCGGGGTATATCGCCACGACGTGGCCGTGCTGGTCGAGCAGGGCGCCGACCTCCGCCAGGGCGGCGGCGAAGTCCTGCTGGTCGGGCGGGGTGAACACGTGCGCGCCCGGGGTGTGCTGGTCGGTCGGCGGCAGCACCAGGTCGGCGCTGGTCACCGCGATCGCGATCGGCATGCCACTCCCCCCTTGGGCTCGGCTGTGGTCGCGTGCCGCCGCGCGTGGTCGCGACGGTGATCGCGCTGGCTCTCTGAGTCGCTAGGCGAGTCTGCCAGTTGGGCAGCTTATCGACATAGACCCCACCCGGGACACCGACGCGGGTGGGCGAGGCGCGGAAGGCGCCTTCCCGCGCCGCCGCCCCGCTGACGGGGCGTCGGCCCCACGGCGTCGGTCACGCGGCGTCCCCGGTTCCCCGCCCGGGGCCGTCTCGGCGAGGGGTCGGCGTCAGAAGAACGTGCGGACGTAGTCGATCACGGTGCCGTCCCCCGCGACGAGCGGGATCAGCGGCCACTTCTCGAAGATCGTGCACGGGTGGGACATGCCCAGCGCCACCCAGTCCCCGACCTGCGGCATCGCCGGCCCCTCCGCCGGCCCGACGAGGAAGGCGTGCTGGTCCGCCAGCCGGACCACCTCGAGCCCTCGCGCCCCGCGCACCCGCCCGTCCGGCTGACGGACCGCCTGCGCCTCGGGCAGCCCGAGGTCGTAGGCCACGTCGCGCTTGCCGGCGTTGAGCAGGGCGAGCCCCGGCTCCGGCCGCGAGACGACCTGGGTCCACAGCCGGAAGGCGGGCAGCAGCGAGCCCTCCTTCGGGACGCGGTTGAACGGGGTGGCGTCGCGGTACCTGCCGTCGTCGTGGCTGACGTACGCCCCCGAACGGATGAGCTTGCACACCGGGCGGGAGAGGTCGGGCAGGGCGTCGAACGCCTCCGCCACCAGGTCGAACCACGCGCTGCCGCCCGCGCTGACGATGATCTCCTCCACCGTGGCGAACCGGCCCGCCCGGTCGAAGGCGACGGCGAGCGCCGTCAGCTGCCCGAGCCAGTGCCGCACCGTGTCGGGGCCGGCCTCCGGCACCTCCCCCTCGTAGCCGGCGACGCCGACGAGGTGGAGGGTGTCCACGCAGGCCACGGCGTCGGCGACGGCCGCCGCCTCGGCCGGCCCCCGCACCCCGCTGCGCCCACCGGGCACGCCGAGCTCCACCACGACCTCCAGCGGCCGGACCGCTCCGGCGGCCCGCAGCGCGGCGTCCATCAGCGCCACTCCGCGCACCGAGTCCGCGTAGCACACGCAGCGGAAGCCCGGGTCCGCGTCCTGCTGGGCGGCGATCCAGGCGAGCGCGGCGCGGTCGACGACCTCGTTGGCGAGGAAGACGCGCCCCACGCCGAAGGCGCGGGCCACTCTGACCTGGTGCGGCACGGCGAGGGTGATGCCCCAGGCGCCGTGCTCCAGCTGTCGGTGGAAGAGCTGCGGCGCCATGGTGGTCTTGCCGTGCGGGGCGAGGGCCAGGCCGTGGCGGTTGGCGTAGCGCTCCAGGGACCGCAGGTTGTGCTCGACCGCCTCGGCGGAGAGGGTGAGGACCGGCGTGGAGAAGCCGCCGGTGTACAGGTCACGGCGCTGTGCCGCCAGCTCTCCCACGCTGACGCCGGTGGCGTCCGGGGGCAGGCCCTTGAAGCGGTGGTCGACGATCTCGTCCGCGAGCCTGTCGAGCGCCAGCGTGTCCATCACGCCGTTCATGGTGAGCTGCATGGCATCTCCGTGTCACCGAGAGGGATGCGGCGGTTCGACCCCATCGCCCGCCGCTCCAGCACGACCCTACCTAGCACCGGGTAAGCAACGGGTCAACGGAGCGCGACCGGACGGTCATGCGCCGGCGCATACTTGTTCCCCACACCCCCGGGTGGGCGAAAACACAGAGCGCGATCTTGTAACACAGCCGTAAGGTGGCGAGCATGCACAGCCAGGTGATTCAGTCCACCAAGCTCGCCAACGTCTGCTACGAGATCCGGGGCCCGGTTCTCGAGGAGGCGCAGCGGCTGGAGGCAGCGGGTCACCGGATCCTGAAGCTCAACACCGGGAATCCGGCGGCGTTCGGCTTCGAGTGCCCCCCGGAGATCCTGGAGGACGTGCTGCGCAACGTCGCGGACGCCCACGGCTACGGCGACGCGAAGGGCCTGCTGTCGGCCAGGCGCGCGGTCATGCAGCACTACCAGACCAAGGGCATCATGCTCTCCGTCGAGGACATCTACCTCGGCAACGGCGTCTCCGAGCTGATCCAGATGGCGATGCAGGCCCTCCTCGACGACGGCGACGAGGTCCTCGTCCCCGCCCCCGACTACCCGCTGTGGACCGCCTCGGTCTCGCTGGCCGGCGGGCGCGCGGTGCACTACCGCTGCGACGAGCAGGCGGACTGGATGCCGGACGTCACCGACATCGAGCGCAGGATCACCGACCGGACGAAGGCCCTGGTCGTGATCAACCCGAACAACCCCACGGGCGCGGTCTACAGCGAGGAGGTGCTGCGGCAGCTGGCCGACATCGCCCGCCGCCACCGCCTGGTGCTGTGCTCCGACGAGATCTACGACCGGATCCTCTACGACGGCACCACCCACACCTCGACCGCCGCCCTCGCCCCGGACCTGCTGACGCTGACGTTCAACGGCCTGTCCAAGAACTACCGGGTGGCCGGGTTCCGCTGCGGCTGGCTCGCGGTCTGCGGCCCGAAGGACCACGCCGCGAGCTACATCGAGGGGCTCACGATCCTGGCGAACATGCGGCTGTGCGCGAACATGCCGGCCCAGCACGCGGTGGCGGCGGCCCTCTTCGGCCGTCAGTCCGTCGAGCAGCTCGTGCTGCCGGGCGGTCGCATCCGCGAACAGCGTGACGTGGCGTACGAGATGCTGACGAGCATCCCGGGCGTCACGTGCGTGAAGCCGAAGGGCGCGCTGTACGCGTTCCCGCGGCTCGACCCGAAGGTCCACAAGATCAAGGACGATCGCCTGATGGTCCTCGACCTGCTGCGGGCCGAGAAGATCATGGTCGTCCACGGCACGGGGTTCAACTGGCCGGAGCCCGACCACTTCCGCATCGTGACGCTCCCGGCGGTGGACCAGCTCAGCGCGGCCATCGAGCGGATCGGCGCCTTCCTCGACGGCTACGCCCAGTACTGACCGCGGCACGGGTCCGCGCCGGGCCGGGGCCGCGACCCGAGGGCCCCGCACGCCGTTGTGCGGGGCCGGTTCGCGGGGCGCCCCGGGACGGTCCAGGGGCGGGGGTTCAGCCGAGGCGGGTGAGGAGGGCGTTGTACTCCTGCCACAGGGCCTTGGGGGTGTGGTCGCCGAAGGTGGCGAGGTGGTCGGGGACGAGGGCGGCCTCCTCGCGCCAGACCGCGGGTTCGACGGCCAGGAGCTGCGCGAGGTCCGCGGCGGGCAGGAAGAGGCCCTCGGTGTCGAGGGAGTCGAACGTCGGGAGGACGCCGATGGGAGAGGTGGTCCCCTCGGCCGTGCCGTCCAGGCGGTCGACGATCCACTTCAGGACCCGGATGTTCTCACCGAACCCGGGCCAGAGGAAGTCTCCCGACGCGGACTTCCTGAACCAGTTGACGTGGTAGATGCGCGGCAGCAGCTCCTGCTTTCCGGCCCGCGCGCCCACCTCCAGCCAGTGGGCGAAGTAGTCGCCCATGTTGTAGCCGCAGAACGGCAGCATCGCGAACGGGTCCCGGCGCAGTTCGCCGACGGTGCCCTCGGCGGCGGCGGTCTTCTCCGAGGAGACGCAGGCGCCGAGGAAGACGCCGTGCTGCCAGGAGAAGGACTCCACGACCAGCGGCACGGCGGTGGCGCGGCGACCGCCGAAGAGGATCGCGGAGATGGGGACGCCGGCCGGGTCGTCCCACTCGGGCGCGATGGTGGGGCACTGCGAGGCCGGCACCGTGAAGCGGGCGTTGGGGTGGGCGGCCGGGGTGCCGGTCTCAGGGGTCCACGCCTCGCCGCGCCAGTCGGTGAGGTGGGCCGGCGGCTCGTCGGTCATGCCCTCCCACCAGACGTCCCCGTCGTCGGTCAGGGCGACGTTGGTGAAGACGGCGTTGCCCCACAGGGTGCGCATGGCGTTGGCGTTGGTGCGCTCGCCGGTGCCGGGGGCGACGCCGAAGAAGCCGGCCTCCGGGTTGATCGCGTACAGCCGGCCGTCCTCGCCGAAGCGCATCCACGCGATGTCGTCGCCGATGGTCTCCACCCGCCAGCCGGGGAGCGTCGGCTCCAGCATCGCGAGGTTGGTCTTGCCGCAGGCGGAGGGGAAGGCGGCGGCGACGTAGCGCGGCTCGCGGCCGTCCGGGGGCGTCAGCTTGAGGATCAGCATGTGCTCGGCGAGCCAGCCCTCCTCGCGCGCCATGACGGAGGCGATGCGCAGCGCGTAGCACTTCTTGCCCAGCAGCGCGTTGCCGCCGTAGCCCGAGCCGTAGGACCAGATCTCGCGGGTCTCGGGGAAGTGTGAGATGTACTTCGTGGCGTTGCACGGCCAGGGCACGTCGCGCTCGCCCGGGGCGAGCGGGGCGCCCACGGAGTGGACCGCGCGGACGAACGCGCCGTCCTCCCCCAGCGCGTCGAGCACCGGGGTGCCCATCCGGGTCATGGTGCGCATCGCGACGGCGACGTAGGCGGAGTCGGTGATCTCCACCCCCAGCGCGGAGAGGGGGGAGCCGAGCGGGCCCATGCAGAACGGGACGACGTACAGGGTGCGGCCGCGCATGGCACCGCGGAACAGGCCGCCCTCGCCGTCGGTGCCCGTGAGGATCTCCCGCATGCGGTCGGGGGCCAGCCAGTTGTTGGTGGGGCCGGCGTCCTCCTCGCGCTCGGAGCAGATGAAGGTGCGGTCCTCGACGCGCGCCACGTCGCTCGGGTCGGAGGCGGCGTGGAAGGAGCCGGGCCGCTTGGCGGGGTTGAGCGGCGTGAAGGTGCCCTTCGCGACGAGCTCGGCGCACAGGCGGTCGTACTCCTCCTGCGAGCCGTCGCACCAGACGATCTCCGCCGGCTGGGTCAGTTCGGCGATCCGCCTGACCCAGGCGAGGAGCTCGCGGTGGCGGGTGGGCGCGGTGGTGGCGTCGACGGGACCGGCGTGTGTGAGCGTCACGATCGCTCCTGGGGTGTGGGTGCTGCGGATGAGGGTGGCGTTCCCGCGGGTCGTGCACGGGACCCGGGGGGCAGACTCGCTCATTGGTGATTGAGTTCGCTCATCTGATACTGCCCCCTCCTCACTCCTGTGTCCAGTGGTGCTCAGATGAGCGAACCGAGGGCGGAGGGCAGGAAGCCGGGTGCCGGGAGCCGGGTGCCGCGAGGGCGGGCCGGTACGATCCGGACATGAACGCGCCTCTCATCGCCGCCGCCGCGGTCAAGCCCCGACTCCGCGGCTGGCTCCACGCCGGGATGTTCCCGGCCGCGCTGATAGCCGGCGTCTTCCTGACGGCGCTCGCCGACAGCACGCAGGGGCGCGTGGCCTGCGCCGTCTACACGCTCACCGCCTGCCTGCTCTTCGGCGTCAGCGCGCTGTACCACCGCGGCACCTGGGGGCCGCGGGCCACCGCCGTGCTGCGGCGCCTGGACCACGCCAACATCTTCCTGATCATCGCCGGCACCTACACACCGTTCACGATCCTGCTGCTGGACGGCGCCCGCGAGCAGGTGCTGCTGTGGGGCATCTGGGCGGGCGCGATCGTCGGCATCGCCTTCCGCGTCTTCTGGGTCGGCGCTCCCCGCTGGCTCTACACGCCCTGCTACATCGCGCTGGGCTGGGCCGCGGTCTTCTTCCTGCCGGACTTCCTACGGGCGGGCGGCCTCGTGGTGCTGCTGCTCGTCGTCGCCGGCGGCGTGCTCTACAGCCTGGGCGGGGTGATCTACGGGCTGAAGCGACCGAACCCGTGGCCGCGCTGGTTCGGCTTCCACGAGGTGTTCCACTCCTTCACCCTGGTCGCCTTCGTCGTCCACTACGTCGGGATCTCGATCGTGGCGTACCAGCACGCCTGAGCCCCGCGCCCCGCACGCCCTCAGCGCAGCTGCTCCGCGAGGACGGCCGGGTCGGTCGTCGGCGCCTCGCACACGAAGCGGCGGCAGACGTACGCCGCCGGCCGGCCCTCGCGCAGCGGGCGGTCGGCGAGGACGGGCGGCCGCTCCGCCCCGGGCTCGCCGACGGCTACCACCGCGCCGGGCGCCGTCGACAGCAGCGCCGCGCGGTGCAGCGCCACCGTGGCCGGGTCCTCGCGTGGCCCGACGACGGCGACCTCCCGCGGCCCGTCGAGCGCGGCCTCGCCGACGGCCAGGCCCCAGCCGATGAAGCGCGGCGCCCGCGAGGCCAGCGGCGTGACGATGCCCAGCGCCCGCTCGGCCGCCTCGCGGTGACGTGCGCTGCCGGTGTACGCGGCGTAGGACAGCATCGCGCCGGCCGTGGCGGTCCAGCCGGCGGGGGTGGCGCCGTCCGTCGGATCCTGCGGGCGGCGGATCAGCCGCTCGGCGTCGTCGGCCGTGTCGTACAGCGCGCCGTCCGGGCGGGCGAAGCGGCGGAGGACGGTGTCCAGCAGCTCTCCCGCGTGGTCCAGCCATCGCGTCCGGCCCGTCACCGCGTAGAGGGTGAGAAGGCCCTCGGCCACGTCGGCGTAGTCCTCCAGCACGCCGGCACTGGGGCCGGCCCGGCCGTCCCGGGAGGTCCTGACCAGGCGCGTCTCCCCCTCCCGCGCGGTGAGGTGGACGGCGAGCAGCAGCTCGGCGGCGTCGGCCGCGGCCTCGACCAGCTCGGGTCGCTCCAGGCAGGCCCCGGTCTCGGCGAGCGCGGCGATCGCCAGGCCGTTCCACGCGGCGATCACCTTGTCGTCCCTGGCGGGGCGGGGGCGCAGCTCGCGGGCGGCCAGCAGCCGTTCACGGATCGCGGGCGGCACCTCCTCGCCGTCGAGGCGGAGCACGGATGCGCCCCGTTCGAAGGTGCCGGACTCCGTCACCCCGAGCAGGCGGGCGGCCAGCCGCCCCTCGTCCTGGCCGAGAACCTCCCTCAGCTGGGCCGGCGTCCAGGCGTAGTACACGCCCTCGGCGTGCTCGCCGGTGGCGGGGTCGGTGCTCTCAGCGTCGAGCGCGGAGGCGAAGCCGCCCTCCGGGGTGCGCAGCTCGCGCACCATGAAGTCGGCCGTCTCCAGCGCGACGCGGCGGGCCAGCGCGGAGTCGGTGGCCCGCCACAGGTGGGTGTAGACGCGGGCGAGGAGGGCGTTGTCGTACAGCATCTTCTCGAAGTGCGGGACGCCCCAGTGCGCGTCGACCGCGTACCGCGCGAAGCCGCCGCCGAGCTGGTCGTAGATCCCGCCGCGCGCCATGGCCTCGCAGGTGTGCTCCGCCCGCGCCAGGGCGCGCACCGAACCCGTGCGGGCGTGGTGCCGGAGCAGGAACTCCAGCACCATCGCGGGCGGGAACTTCGGTGCCGTGCCGAAGCCGCCGTGGGTCGCGTCGTACTCCAGCTCCAACGCGGCCACGGCGGCGGCCAGGTCCTCCGCGCCGGGCGGGGCCGGCGCCTCGTAGGGCACCTCCCGCCCCGCCAACTCCCCGGCGATGCGGGCGGCGACCCCGGCCACCTCACCGCGCCGCTCGGACCACGCGTCGTGCACGCCACGCAGCAGCTCGGGGAAGGACGGCATGCCGTGCCGGGGCTCGGGAGGGTAGTACGTGCCGAAGTAGAACGGCTCCGCGTCGGGCGTCATGAACACGGTCATGGGCCATCCCCCCTGGCCCGTCGCCGCCTGCACCGCCTCCATGTACACGGCGTCCACGTCGGGCCGCTCCTCGCGGTCCACCTTCACGGACACGAAGTGTTCGTTCAGGTACGCGGCGGTGTCGGGGTCGGCGAAACTCTCCCTGGCCATGACGTGACACCAGTGGCAGGCGGCGTATCCCACGCTGAGCAGCACGGGGACGTCCCGTCGGCGCGCCTCGGCGAAGGCGTCGGCGCACCAGGGCCACCACTCCACCGGGTTGTCCGCGTGCTGGAGGAGGTACGGGGAGGTCTCCGTGGACAGTCGGTTGGCCATACCCCCATCCTCGCTCCCCATCGGGCGGGCGTCACGTCCGCGCGAGGATTCGGGCCACGCCCGCCCCGCCGCCCGCCGCTACGCCTGGTACGGCTTGGCCTCCAGGACCTTCACGCGGGTCTTCGAGCCGTTGGGCAGCTCGTACTCCGCCTCCTGGCCGACCTTCTTACCGATGACGCCGCTGCCCAGGGGGGACTGCGGCGAGTACGTCTCGACAGCCGTGGTGGCGAACTCGCGGGAGGCGAGGAGGAACGTCAGCGTGTCGTCGTCGTCGCCGTCGAAGGCGATCGTGACGACCATCCCCGGCGCCACGACGCCGGTGTCGGCGGGAGCCTCCCCCACGCGCGCGGTCTGGAGCAGCTGGGTCAGCTGGCGCACCCGCGCCTCCATCTTCCCCTGCTCCTCCTTGGCCGCGTGGTACCCGGCGTTCTCCTTCAGGTCGCCCTCTTCACGCGCCTGCTCGATCTTCTTCGCGATCTCGACGCGGGCAGGACCCGACAGATGATCCAGCTCCGCCCTGAGCTGGTCATACGCTTCCTGGGTCAGCCAGGTGACAGTGTCGCCGGTCTGGGTCACAGGTGCTCCTCGGGTGGGTGTCGAGAGGGTCATCAACAAGGGTGGGCGCGAACGGGCGCGCCAAAGAAGGACGCCCGACCCGGACAGTGTCGCTCCCGGACGGGCGGATCTTCGATCGAAATCTCGACTCTAACAATGCCGATCGATGTTCGGAAGGATTACCCTCCGCTCCCAGTGGCAAACACCGGGGTCCCCGGCGGGCCGCTCAGGAGGCCTCCGAGCAGCTCAGCAGCTCCACGGCGGTGGCCCGCTCGGTGGTGCGGAGCGTGAACGCGCGGTGGATGTCGTCGCCCTCGTCCGTGAGGCGCAGCTCCGTGCGCCCCACCTCCAGCCCGTCCTCGGCCTGCGCCCGCACGGTGCACACGCCGTCGGTGTCCGCGGGCTTGCGGACGGCGAGGCTGAGGCGCACCTCGGTGTCGGAGACCACGTCGAAGGTGGTGAGCTCGCCGGAGACCCGCTGCTCCGACACGTAGGAGATCCCGGCCCAGGCGACGAAGGCCAGCAGGGCGACGCCGAGGACGATCCCGGTGATCGTCAGGCGCCGGTCGGTGCGGGCGCGCTCCGCGCGGGAGCGGCCGTAGCGCCCCTCGGGCGGCACCGTGCGGTCGTTGGCCATGGTCCTTCGGTCCTCGGTCGGCTGCGGACGGAAAAAGGGGAATAGGGGGTCGAGGTCATCGGTCACTATAGAAGGCATCCGACGGGCGCCGACGACCAGCATCGACGACCGGCACAACACGAGGGATCCAAGTCTTGACTGAGCAGCTTCGACTCATGGCCGTCCACGCCCACCCGGACGACGAGTCCAGCAAGGGCGCGGCGACGATGGCCAAGTACGTGTCCGACGGGGTCGACGTGCTGGTCGCCACCTGCACGGGTGGCGAGCGGGGTTCGATCCTCAACCCCAAGCTCCAGGGGGACCCGTACATCGAGGAGCACATTCACGAGGTGCGGGCGAAGGAGATGGCCGAGGCCCGGGAGATCCTGGGCGTCAAGCAGGAGTGGCTCGGCTTCGTCGACTCCGGGCTGCCGGAGGGCGACCCGCTGCCGCCGCTGCCCGAGGGCTGTTTCGCGTTGCAGGACGTGGAGGAGGCGGCCGAGGCTCTCGTACGGCTGGTGCGTTCCTTCCGTCCCCACGTGATCACGACCTACGACGAGAACGGCGGGTACCCGCACCCCGACCACATCATGACCCACAAGGTCTCCGTGGTGGCCTTCGAGGCGGCGGGGGACCCGGAGCGGTACCCGGACGCCGGCGAGCCCTGGCAGCCGCTGAAGCTCTACTACAACCAGGGCTTCAACCGCCCGCGCACCCTCGCGTTGCACAACGCGATGCTGGCGCGGGGCCTGGAGTCGCCGTACGCGGAGTGGCTGGAGCGGTGGGACGACTCCGACCGGCCGGAGCGGGAGCTGACCACGCGGGTGCCGTGCGCGGAGTTCTTCCCCGTGCGCGACAAGGCGCTGATCGCGCACGCCACGCAGATCGACCCCGACGGCGGCTGGTTCCGGGTGCCGATGGAGCTCCAGCAGGAGGTCTGGCCCACCGAGGACTACGAGCTGGCCCGCTCCCGCGTGGACACGTCCCTCCCCGAGTCAGACCTCTTCGCCGGCATCCGCCAGAATTGAGACCATGATGGAGGACATTCCCCTCGCTGACGAGCTCGACAAGTACACGGTGACGCCGGGCGTGCTCGGCTTCGTCGTGTTCGCGGTCCTGGGCGTCGGCGTGTGGATTCTGCTGAAGTCCATGAGCAAACACCTGGGGAAGATCGATTTCGAGGTCGAGGGCGGCAAGGACGGCCCGACCTCCGGCACGTCCCCGACACCGACACCCTCCGCCTCGGCCTCCACGTCCTCGGCGACCTCGTCGTCCGCCTGAGTCCGGGGCGCGCCGGCGTGTGCCGGCGACCTCACCAAGGCCCTGGCGCCCCACGGCGCCGGGGCCTGTCGAGCTTCCGCGGCCGGCCCGTCCCGCACGCGTCCGGTGGGAGCGTCGACGAGACCACGTCTACGAGACCACGCCGAAGTGGTCCCTGGCGCCGCGGCGCGGCACCATGCCCAGACGCCAGGCCGTCCAGCCCGACTCCGGGCCCTGTCCCCGCTGGAGCATCAGCGCGTAGCTCGCGACGCAGTCCGTCAGGTGCGGGTCGCGCAGCGGGTGCTCGGCCCGCAGCAGCTGGTCCAGCTCCTCCTGTGCCACGGCCTGCCCCACCTCGGAGCCGCCCGGTGAGGCCAGCGGCAGCAGCGTGCAGCGCAGGAACTGCGCCCAGTCCGCGCCGCGCGCGTCGCCGCGGCCCTCGCCGTAGCCCTCGGTGAAGATCCGCAGCGCCTCGTCGGCCAGCTCCAGCGCCTGGCCCAGGCGCTCGTTGCCCGCCTCGATCACGGCCAGCTCGACGCAGCACCATCCCTCGCCGTGGACGACGCCGGAGCGCTGGAAGTCGCGGCGTGCCTCGGTCAGCAGCTGCCGCGCGAAGCCGGTGTTGCGCAGCGAGCCGGTGCTCTCGGCGCTCTGGTCGCGGGTGACGCGGGCGGAGTGGTGGCGGGCGCAGGCCAGGCCGTAGGTGTCGCGCATGCGGCTGAACATGGTGCGGGCGCGCTCCAGCGTCCGCACCGCCTCGGCGCGGTCGCCGTCCTCCTCCTGGGCCTGCCCGAGGTAGTACAGGGTCCACGCCTCGCCTCGGGCGTCCTCGGTGTCGTGGTGGCGCGCCAGCGCGGCGCGCAGCTGCTCCAGCGCGGCGTCCGCGTCGCCGTCGTAGAGGCGGGCGCGGCCCAGCTCGGTGAGGGCCCAGGCGACGCCGCGCACGTCGCGGGAGCGCTCGTAGAGGTCGAGGGAGGAGCGCATCTCGTGCTCGGCGGCCGGGATGTTGCCCCCGCGCAGCAGGGTCTGCCCGAGCTGGAAACGGGTCCACGCCTCGCCGTGGACGCTGCCGCTGCCCTGGTGGAGCCTGAGCGCCTCGGCGAGCATGCGGCGGGCGGTGTGGATCCGGCCCTGCTCGCGTTCGACGGTCGCCAGGGCGTGCAGGGTCCAGGCGCGGTCGCCGGCGAGCTCCTCGCCCTGCTGGAGGTCGAGGGCCTCGCGCAGCCGGCCGGCGGCCTCGCGCAGCTGGCCCTGGTGCTGGAGGGTGATGCCGAGGTCACGCAGGGCGCGGGCGGTGCCCGCCTCGTGGTGCGCCTGCTGGTAGAGGGTGACGACGGAGGAGAGCGTGGAGCGGGCCTTGTCCAGCTCGCCGATCTGGCGGGCGGCGACGCCGGTGCGCCACTGGACGGAGCGGGTCAGCAGGCCCTCGTTGACGGCCTGGGTCAGCTCGTTGAGCTCGCCGAGGCGGTAGAGGTCGCCGCGCAGCAGGCAGTAGTCGCACAGGGCGCCGAGGAGGTGCTGGACGGCCTGGCGGTCCACGCGCTCGTCGGCGTAGCGGAGGGTGGCGGTGATGAAGCTGGTCTCGTCGTCCAGCCAGCGCAGCGCGGCCTCCAGCGAGGAGAAGCCGTGCTCGCCGGCGGCGGCGGGGAGCACGTCGGCCCGCGTGGAGGTCTTGCCGTCGACGAGGCGGATCACGGTGTCGGCGAGCTCGGCGTAGCTGCGGATCAGGCGCTCCTGGGCGGCCGAGCGCTCCTCGTCGCTCTCCTCGTCGAAGAGGCGGGCGCGGGCGAAGCGACGCACCAGGTCGTGGAGGCGGTACCGGCTGCCGCGGACGTGGCGCAGCAGGCCGGCGCGGTGGAGCGCCTCCAGGTGGCGGGTGGCCTCCTGCTGGCCGACGTCGAGCAGCGCGGCGGCGGCGCGGGCGCCGAGGCTGGCGCGGCCGGCGAGGGCGAGGCGGCGCAGCAGGCGGCGGGCGGCCTCCGGCTGGTCGGCGTAGCGCAGGCGCAGGGCGCGCTCGGCCGGGTCGAGGGCCTCGCCGTAGGCGGCGAGGTCGTCGGCGAGCTGGGCGGGGGTGCGCTCGCCGAGGGCGGAGCCGACCAGGCGCAGCAGCAGCGGGCGACTGTCGCACAGCTCGGCGATGGCACGCCAGCGGTCCGCGTCGTCGGAGGCGACGGTCTGGCCGCCGGGGACGGAGGCGCGCAGCAGCTCCTCCGTGTAGTCCTGGCCGAGGGGTCCGAGCTCCAGCTGGTGGACGGAGGCCGGCAGGTCTGCGGGGAGCGGCAGCGGCTCGGCGGCGGTGACCAGGACCAGGGAGTCGGAGCGCTCGGGGATCAGGGTGCGGACCTGCTCGACGTCGGTGGCGTCGTCGAGGATGACCACGACGGACAGGCCCGAGAGGTGCTGCTGGTACCGCTCGGCGAGGCGGCGCAGGTGCGCCGGGTCGGCGCCGCGGCCGATGCCCTCGCGGAAGAGCAGCTGCTCGCGGGGGGCGCCGAGGCGGTTCATCAGGTGGAGCAGGGCGTCGCGGGTGGGCAGCGGGTCGGTGCTCTGGCCGCGCAGGTCCACCAGGCAGGCCCCGCGGAAGAGCTCCCGCATCTCGTGGGCGGCCCAGACCGCGAGCATCGTGCGGCCGGTGCCCGAGGGGCCGTGGAGCACGACGACGGTGGGGCGGGTCTCGGTGCGGGCGCGGTCGCGGTTGACCCACTGGGTGAGCTGGGTGAGCTGGCGGCGGCGGCCGATGAAGGGGTGTCCGCGCTCGGGCAGGCGGTCGAAGGAGCGGGCGAGCACCGAGCGGGTGCGGGCCGCCGCGCTGCGGTCGCGGGTGGACCGGGCGGCCTGGCGACGCGCGTCGCGCTGGGCGGGTGTCAGGGGCCGCACGCGGGGGGCGAGGGCCCGCTGCTGCTCCATGTAGGGGCGGATGCCGCGCACCTCGACGGCGGTCAGCCAGGCCAGCCGCAGCTGCTCGACGCCGCCCGGCTGGTTGCGTCGGCCGGCGACGCTCTCGGCGGACCAGAGGTGGGCGAGGACCGCCTGGAGGACGAAGCCGGCCAGGCCGGCCAGGCCGACGAGGGCGGCGTCGCCGTAGGCCGTCGTCACCGAGCCGTCGAGGGAGCCGATCAGCAGCAGGGCGGCGAGGGCGGCTCCGCCCGCGGTGGCCAGGGCACCGCGGAGGGCCCGTCCGGTGAAGCGGTCCCGCAGCCGGCCGGCCGCGACGTCGGACTCGGCCCGCACGAGCGCCTCGTACTCCTCGAACGCGGGGCGGACGATCTCCGGAAGCGTGCCGCGGGCGCGTTGCAGGAGCTGCTCGCCGTCCACGCGGCCGTCGGAGACCCGCACCTCCTCCTCCGCCGCGCGGACCAGCAGTCTGTCGACCTCCGCGCGGTGGCGCCCCGTCAGCTCTGGCTGACCCGTCATCACGTCCCCCATCCCCGTTGGTACGTCCGTCCCCGTCGGCGCGCCCCCCTCGTCGCGGGTGCGTACGAGAACGCTTTCCCGGGGGCGAGGCTGCCCGAACCGCGCGGCGGGTGGCAAGTGCAAAGATCCCCCACGCCGCCGGAGCGGCGTGGGGGACGGGACGGGATCGTGACGGGATCGGGACGACGCCCGGACAGGGGCCCGGACGGGCCCGGACGGGCCCGGACGGGCCCGGTCTACGGTCCGGGCCGGGTCAGCGGGCGGAGGACTTGAACTTCCGGACCGCGAGGGTGCGGAAGAGCGCGATGATCAGCACCGACGAGAGCGCCGAGGCCAGCTGCGGGTTCTGCATCGGCCACGCGTCGGGGGCGACGTAGTTCGGCGGAAGGTTCCCGAAGAGGTCGCGGACGGCGAGGACGGTGGCGGAGAACGGGTTCCACTCGGCGACCGGCTGGAGCCATCCCGGCATGTTCTCCGAGGCCACGAACGCCACCGAGATGAACGTGAGCGGGAAGAGCCAGATCAGCCCCGCGGAGGTGGCCGCCTCCGGGGTGCGGACCGACAGGCCGATCAGCGCGCCGATCCACGTGAACGAGTATCCGAGGAGCAGCAGCAGGCCGAAACCGGCCAGCGCGTTCAGGGCGCCCTCGTGGACACGCCAGCCCAGCAGCAGGGCGACCAGCATGAGCACGACCAGGATGATCGCGGTCTGCACGAGGTCGGCGAAGGTGCGCCCGGTCAACACCGCGCCGCGTGCCATCGGCAGCGAGCGGAAGCGGTCGATGATGCCCTTCTGCATGTCCTCCGCGATGCCGGCGCTGGAGCCGGCGACGGCGAAGGTGACCGTCTGGGCGAAGATGCCGCCCATCAGCCACTCGCGGTACGCGTCCTCGTCGACGCCGGCGCCCGGGATGTTGATCGAGCCGCCGAAGACGTAGGAGAAGAGCACCACGAACATGATGGGCTGGATGAGGCCGAAGATGACGACCTCGGGGATGCGCATCATGCGGCGGAGGTTCCGCTTGGTGACGACGACGGAGTCGTGCAGTCCCTGGCCGAGGGTGATCCGCTCGCCGGCCGCGGACACGGACGGCCGGGCCGGGGACTGTTGCGTGGCGGTGCTCATCGCGTCTCCTCCGTGCTGTCCGCGGCGGAGTCGGCCGCGTCCTTCTGCTTCGCGTCCTTCTTCGTCGCGTTCTTCTTTCCCTCGGCCGACGGGCCGCCCGCGCCGGACCCCTCCTCCTCCGACTCGGCCGCGTGGCCGGTGAGGGAGAGGAAGACGTCGTCGAGGGTCGGCCTGCGCAGGCCGATGTCGTCGATCTCGACGCCCCTGCCGTCCAGCTCGCGGATCACCTCGGCCAGCAGCTTGGCGCCGCCGGTCACCGGCACGCTGAGCCGGCGGACGTGCTCGGTGAAGGTGACGTCGCCGTCGCCCAGGGCGCGCAGCACCTCCTCCGCGATCGGCATGTGCGCCCGCTCGTGCACCACGACCTCGATGACGTCACCGCCGGTGGCGTCCTTCAGCTGGTCGGAGGTGCCGCGGGCGATGACCCTGCCCTGGTCGACCACGGCGATGGTGTCGGCGAGCTGGTCGGCCTCCTCCAGGTACTGCGTGGTGAGCAGCAGGGTGGTGCCGCCGGAGACCAGCTCCTGGATGACCTCCCACAGGGCCTGACGGTTGCGGGGGTCGAGGCCGGTGGTGGGCTCGTCCATGAACATGACGGGCGGGCTCACGACGAGCGCGGCGGCGAGGTCGAGGCGGCGGCGCATGCCGCCCGAGTACGTCTTGGCGGTGCGGTCGGCGGCGTCGGCGAGGTTGAAGCGCTCCAGCAGCTCCGTCGCCCGACGCTTGGCGTCCCGGGCGGAGAGCTGGTACAGCTCTCCGACCATCTGGAGGTTCTCACGGCCGGTGAGGTAGTCGTCGATGGCGGCGAACTGGCCGGAGAGGCCGATGGAGCGACGCACCGCGTTGGGATGCTTCAGCACGTCGATCCCGGCGACCTCCACGCGCCCGCTGTCGGGGCGTATCAGGGTGGTCAGAACCCGGACCGTCGTGGTCTTGCCCGCACCGTTCGGCCCAAGCAGGCCGAGGACGGTGCCCTCCGGGACGTCGATGTCGACGCCGTCCAGTGCCCGTACCTCGCCGAAGGTTTTCACCAAGCCCTCGGCGTAGATGGCGCCTGGCATGTCAGTCTCCCCAAGATCTTGGGTGGTGGGTGGTCTTCAGGGTCGCCCCGTGGGGGCGGGCCCGCCAGTCTAGACTTTCGCGATACATCGCGACAGTCATTTTTCTCTGGCTCGTGTATGTCGTGTCCGTCGGGTGTGCTGGCCGCGCCGGGTGTGCCCGACGCGAGGGCCGACCGGCAGGCGCGCCGGCGGTGAACGACGTCGCGGCGCTCCACCTCGTCGCGCCCTCCGCGCCCCCGCCGCGGGCCGCGCGGCGGGACCACGGCGGCGCGGTGACGACGCGACGCCGGCACGTCACGCCGCGAGGCGACGCGACGTCCGGCGAGGACGGGAGGCGGGGCCTCAGCCGATGATCAGGTACCCGGCGGCGCGCAGCGCCTCGCCCAGCTCGGCGCAGTGCTCCGGGCCCTTGGTCTCCAGCTGGAGCTCCACCTCCACCTCGCTCACGCCGAGCCGGGGATCGGTCCGGACGTGGTTCACGGCGAGGACGTTAGCACCGGCCTGTGACAGTTCGGTCAGAAGCGCCGCGAGGGCCCCCGGCCGGTCCGGCAGACGAAGCCGCAGGGACAGGTACCGCCCGGCCGCGGCCATGCCGTGCCGCAGGGTGCGCTCCAACACCAGCGGGTCCACGTTGCCCCCCGACAGCACCGCCACCACGGGACCGCCGGCGAACGCCTCCGGCTCGCTGAGCAGTGCCGCCACGGGGCTGGCACCCGAGGGCTCGACGACGAGCTTGGCCCGCTCCAGGCAGAGCAGCAGGCCGGCGGAGAGCGCGTCCTCCGACACCGTGCGGACCTCGTCGACCAGGTCGGCGACGATGCGGAACGGCACCTCGCCGGGCCGGCCGACCTGGATGCCGTCGGCCATCGTCGACATCTCGGCCAGCGCCAGCGGCCGCCCGGCCGCCAGCGACGGCGGATAGGCCGCCGCGCCCTCCGCCTGCACGCCGACGATCCGCACGTCGGGCCGGAGGGACTTCACCGCCATCGCGACGCCCGCCGCCAGTCCGCCGCCCCCGACGCCCAACACGATGGTGCGCACCTCGGGGCACTGTTCGAGGATCTCCAGGCCGATCGTGCCCTGGCCCGCGACCACGTCCGGATGGTCGAAGGGGTGGATGAGCACCGCCCCGGTCTCCTTCTCGTACTCCCGGGCGGCCGCCAGCGACTCGTCCACGACCTGGCCGTGCAGCCGCACCTCCGCCCCGTACTCCCGGGTCGCGGCGATCTTGGGCAACGGGGCCCCCGCCGGCATGAACACCGTGGACCGCACCCCCAGCAGGCCCGCGGCCAGCGCCACGCCCTGCGCGTGGTTGCCGGCGCTCGCCGCGACGACGCCGCGCGACCGCTCGGCGACGCTGAGGCCCGCGATGCGGGTGTACGCGCCACGCACCTTGAACGAGCCGGTCCTCTGGAGGTTCTCGCACTTGAGGTGGACCGGGGCGCCCACCAGCGCCGACAGATGCCGGCTTCCCTCCATCGCGGTCACCCGGGCGACCCCGGAGAGCGTCTTCTGCGCGGCCAGGACATCCTCGAGCCCGGGACGGGTGGCCGGGATATGTACTGCCATGTCGCAAGTCTGGCAGGCGCGTGACGACGCGGCGCGCGCGGTGTCACCCGGTGGCGCTCCCACCCCTCATAACAGGCGCTTCACAGGATTCGCCATACACCGTCCGCACCCGCCTCTCCGGGCGTACGCTGTGGCCCCACGCTTGGCACAACTCCCAAGCGGCTCCGACCGCTTGCGGCCCATCGCCGTGCCCGCACACCAACCCACACCGGATATGACGCCTGAATCCATCACCTCGCAGACCGACGACCCCTCGCTGCTCGACCTGTTCCAGCACGAGGTGGCCGTCTTCGCCCGGCGCGCCGAGCAGATCCGCCTGGGCGGTCTCGGCCCCGCCAGAAACTCCATGGACCGGGCCGCGTACCTGCTGCTCAGCCGGCTCGACCAGGACGGCCCGACGGGCGTGAAGGCCCTGGCCGCCGGCATGGGCATCGACTCCTCCACCGTCACCAGACAGGTGGCGCCCCTCGTCGACTCCGGTCTGGTCAAACGCACCTCCGATCCCGACGACGGGCGCGCCGTGGTGCTCCAGCTCTCACCTCGCGGCAGCGACCGCCTCGCGGAGGTCCGCACCTCGCGGCGGGACCTGATGTCCGCGCTGACCGCGGACTGGACCCGGGAGGAGCGCGAGGTCTTCTGCGCGCTCCTCACCCGTTTCAACGCGGCGATCTCGGAGTGGCAACAGCGGGGTTGAGGCCACGCCGACGACGCCACCGCGCGGGGTGCCCCGCGCGGGGCACCGTCGAGGGTGTCACCCATGGCGGACGACGTGGCCGCACGGCCGCGAACGCGCGGTCGCGAGCGGAGGGCCCCGGCCGGAGGGGCGTCGAGGGCCGGCCCGGGTCGGTGCCCGGAGCCGGCCTTCGACGTCCGGCCCTCGACGTCCAGCCCTCAACGCCAGTCCTCGACGCCCGCGCCGGCCCCGGGGGCGCTCCCCCGGCCAGGGCGCACACGGTCGTCAGCCCAGCGCCTCCGACAGGTCCGTCAGCAGGTCCTCCACGGCCTCGATGCCCACGGACAGCCGCACCAGGTCCGCCGGAACCTCCAGCGCCGAGCCCGCCGCCGAGGCGTGCGTCATCCTCCCCGGGTGCTCGATCAGCGACTCCACACCGCCGAGCGACTCCCCCAGCGTGAAGAGCCGGGTGCGTTCGCAGACCGCGACCGCCGCCTCCTCGCCGCCCTCGACGCGGAAGGACACCATCCCGCCGAAGTCCCGCATCTGCTTGGCGGCCGTCTCGTGCCCCGGGTGCGAGGGCAGCCCGGGATAGAGGACCCGCGTCACCCGCGGGTGAGCCGTCAGCATCTCCGCGACGCGCGACGCGTTGGCGCTGTGCCGGTCCATCCGCACCGCGAGCGTCTTGACGCCCCGCATCACCAGCCAGGAGTCGAACGGTCCCGCCACCGCGCCCATGGCGTTCTGGTGGAAGGCCAGCTCCTGCGCCAGCGCCTCGTCCGAGGTGACCAGCGCGCCGCCGACCACGTCGGAGTGCCCGCCCAGGTACTTGGTGGTGGAGTGCACCACCACGTCCGCCCCCAGGGCGAGGGGCTGCTGGAGGTAGGGGCTCGCGAAGGTGTTGTCCACCACCAGCCGCGCGCCGCCCTCGTGGGCGATCTGCGCCACGGCCGCGATGTCGGTGATGCCGAGCAGCGGGTTCGACGGTGTCTCGACCCACACGGCCTTCGTCTCCGGCCGCAGTGCCGCCCGCACGGCCGCCGGGTCGCTGGTGTCGGCCACCGACCAGGCCACGCCCCAGCGCTCCACCACCTTCGACACCAGCCGGAACGTGCCCCCGTAGGCGTCGTTGGGAATGACCAGGTGGTCGCCGGGGACCAGCAGGGTGCGCAGCAGGCAGTCCTCTGCGGCGAGGCCCGAGGCGAACGCGAGGCCGCGTCTGCCGTCCTCCAGGGCGGCGAGGTTCTCCTCCAACGCGGTGCGGGTGGGGTTGGCCGAACGGCTGTACTCGTAGCCACCGCGCAGCCCGCCGACCCCGTCCTGTTTGAACGTGGAGACCTGGTGGATCGGCGGTACCACGGCCCCCGTGACCGGGTCGGGCTCCTGCCCGGCGTGGATGGCCACCGTCTCGAAGCGATTCATGACTACACGGTAGTGGGCCGTACCGTGGGAGGTGCGCGTCCGGGACGGCGCCACGGCGCCCCGGCGTCGAACGGCCGCGCCGACAGCCGCCGCGCCCGCCGGGCCAGTCCGTTCGAGGGGGAACACACCGCATGGAAGCCCTGCTCCTGCTCATCGCTCTGACCGCCGTCTTCGGCGTGCTCGTCATGCCCGCCCTGCGGCGGCGCCGCGAACGCGGGGAGCTCGAACGGGCCACCGGCCCGGCCGGCGCCGGCGAGCCCGGCTACGGCCTGCCGCACCCCGGCTTCGGCCCCGGCGGCACCACCACCGGGCTCGTCCCCGTCGACCAGCTCGACGTGCGGCTGCCCGGGCCCGATCCCGAGTTGGTCGCCGCGCTGGAGGAGGCGCAGCGCACCCAGCGGTGGCAGCCCGTGGGCCAGCTGCTGGCCCTCACCGACGACAGCGAGCAGCGCTGGCAGCGGGTGCAGTCCCTGGCCGGCGCCGCCGCCCGCGAGCTCGCGGCGTGGCGTGCCTCCGGCGCCCAGGCGGGCGCGGACGCCGAGGCGGCCGACGCCGCGCTTGGGGGCGGCGGCGCCGACGCCCCGGGCCACGACCCGCTGGCCAAGCGGATGCCGCGGGCCGACGCCGGCTGGCTGCGGCGGTGGCGCGCCGACGAGCCGGCCGACCCCGGCGGCGCCCAGGTCTACGCACAGTTCCTGGTCTGGCAGGCCATGGCCGACCCGGGCGCCGCGGAGCACCGCATCATCCTGGAGGAGGCCCGCACGGTCTGCGGCGAGGCCGCCCGGCTCGCCCCCGACGACCCGCTGCCGTACATCACGGAGCTGTTCATCGCCCGCGGCCTGAGCTACCGGGCGGAGGACTTCCGGGCCCTGTGGGAGAAGGTCACCCAGCGCGACCCCGCGCACATGGGAGCGCACCTGGCGGCGCTGCCGTACTGGTCGGAGAAGTGGCACGGCTCGCGCCGGGAGGCGGACGACTTCGCCCGGCAGGCCGCGGCCACCGCTCCGGCCGGCAGCCTCCTGCCGGCGCTGCCGCTCTTCGCGGTCTACGACCACCTGCCGGAGATCACGCTCTCCCCCGGGATGTTCCGCGGCGCCGTGATCGCCGACGCCATCGAGGCGGCGCACTTCGCCCTCCACCAGGCGCGGCCCGACCACCCCGTGGAGCCACACGTGCGCCACCTGCTGCTGTGTTTCCTGGTGCTGGCGGAGCGGTACGCGGAGGCAGCGGAACAGGTGCGGGCCGTGGATGGTTACGTAGGAGCGATCCCGTGGGTGGACCGCGACGACCCGGCCGACGCGTACGCCGCGTTCCGCGCCCTGGCCATCGCGCGCCAGTAGCGCCGTGACCGTTACGCCGTGAACGACGAGGAGAAAGACGCAGGACCCATGACGTTGCGCAACGCCTTCAACCCCTTCACCTTCAAGACCCGTCTCCCCTCCCCCGAGGAGGCCCTGCCGGGCCGCGAGGAGCCGGCCTTCACCGTCCCGGAGCGGCACACCGTCCTCGACAACCCCCTGCTCGGCCCGTACCCGGAGGGCCTGGAGGTGGCGGACGTCGCGCTGGGCTGCTTCTGGGGTGCCGAGCGTCGCTTCTGGCAGCTTCCCGAGGGTGTGTGGACGACCCTCGTCGGTTACCAGGGCGGCGTGACGCCCCACCCGACGTACGAGGAGGTGTGCACCGGCATGACCGGCCACGCCGAGGCCGTGCGCGTCGTCTTCGACCCGAAGAAGGTCAGCTACGAGCGGCTGCTCCAGGTCTTCTGGGAGTCGCACGACCCCACGCAGGGCTTCCGCCAGGGCAACGACGTCGGCACCCAGTACCGCTCGGCGGTCTACACCCACTCCCCGGCCCAGCAGGCGGCGGCCACGGCCTCCCGTGAGGCCTACCAGAAGGTCCTCACGACCGCCGGGTACGGCGACATCACGACGGAGATCCTCCCGGCCGACCCCCGCCCGTTCTACCCGGCGGAGGGCTACCACCAGCAGTACCTCGACCGCAATAAAGCCGGCTACTGCGGCCTCGGCGGCACGGGCCTCGCCTGCCCGGTGGGCGTGGCCCCGGCCGACGGCTGACCACTGCGTCGACCAGGCACTAAGGAGGTACGAGCCGGGCGACGAGCCCGCTCGTGCCTCCTTTGGCTGCCCGCCCCGTCAGCCTTGCGGAGCGGTCCTATGAGGACTGATCAGCGTCAGGTGGGCGCGTGCGGAGTCGGCCAGGCTGTCGAGGATGGCCTTGCCCTTGGCGGCGGTCGCCAGTGACGGCTGGCCGACGATGCCGTTCGTCGTGTAGCCGGCCATGCCCACGGTGAGAAGGTGCGGGCGGTCCGGCGCCGAGTGATCCTCCTCGCCTATCCCGTCGCCCACCACCTCGGGCGCGCCGTGCAGCAGGAGCGAGACCTCGAACTCGCCGCCGTGCATGTCCTCGGCGCTGCTGCTGACCAGCCCCGCGTCGGTGCGGGCGCGATGGCGGTCCTCGGGGGCGGGGAAGAGCGCGACGCATGGGCCGTCCACGTTGAGTTCCTGGACGACGTTGGAGAGCACGTAGTTTCCGCCGTGCCCGTTGACGATCAACAGACCGGGCACGCCCGAGCGGTCGAGGGAGCGCCAGATGTCGTTGACCGTGGCGTAGAGCGTGGTGGCGCTGATGCTGACCGTGCCGGCCATGGGGGCGTGCTCGTGGGAGCACGAGACGGTGATGGGCGGCAGGAGGAATAGCCCGTGGTCGTCGGCGACGCGGCGGGCGATCAGGCAGGCGATGAGCGTGTCAGTGATCAGCGGAAGCCGGTCGCCGTGCTGCTCGAAGCTCCCCACAGGGAGAACGGCCACGGCGGGCCCCCTGCGTCGTTCGTCGGCCGACGTGGCGTGTGTGATCAGATCGCGCATGCTGTCAGGATCGCTCATCGCCCTGCGGTCTCCCAGGGGCAAACCGATCAAGAGCGGTCTGGTAGAACTCGCTGAACGCGGCGACCGACGGCACGCTCTGGCACGGTCGGGCGATGCGGGCGACGGCCGCGAGTTCGTTCATCGTGCGGGCCGAACCCGTCTGGCCGACGATGGCCAACGCCTTCGTCGCGGCTTCCGCTCCGCGTTCCGCCTCACCTGCCTTGATGTACGCGCGGGCGAGTCGCGCCAGATACACCCCACGGTCGTTCCGGTACAGCTCGGGCAGAGCGGCCAACTCCGCCTCCAGAAGCTGGATGGCGCGAAGGGGCTCGCCGAGATCGATCCAGCAGTTCGCGCGCTGGATCTCGATGTAGGTCGGGGTGCAGTAGGCGGTGTCCAGCGTGCCGTCCGCAGCCGGCTCACTCGGTGTGGCCGCGGGTGAGTGAGCCTCGTCGAACTTCGCCAGCGACGCCTTGGGATTCCCCATCAACGCGTATCCCTGTGCTTCTTGCTGAGCCGCGAGAGCCGCGATCTTCGGTGTGATGCCGGGAACACGCTGCGCCGCCCGGGCCAGACCCACGGCCTTCTGCGCGTTGGTCTGCGCGATCGCCTGGTTGGCCTTGCGGAAGAGCACGTAGGACTGCATGTGATCGTCGGCGGCTTCCTGGGCCCACTCCATCGAGCGATCCGACCAGAATCCCGAAGCCTTGAAGTCGCCCTGGTCCTGAAAGAGCCAGCCGAGGAACTCCGCGAGTCGGCTGCCGATCCGTATGAGCGCTTCACGCGGGCTGCCGCTGGCGGTCTCCAGAGCGTTCATGATGCTCCTGGCCTGGTGCAACGCGGAGGGGATGGCCTGGCGCGCGCCGAAGAAGTTCGCCGCCGTGTAGTGCTGCGGAAGCTGCCCTTCCACTAACGTCCGCAGGAACTCGGGGTCGGTCTGGTGGTCCCCATGCTGGGGGACCCACAGGTTGGCGCCGGCCACGAGGTGGACACCTGTCGGCTCGGTCGGCGCGTCCGACTCCCAGGGACGCTCGGCGAGTCCGAGCATGCCGCCAGGAATGCGCAAGCCGTCGGCTACGCGTTCGATCACCGCGAGATCGCGGATCTCCCGCTCTCCCTTGAGAACTTCGCTGACCCGGCTGGGCGTCATGTCGCAGCGTCGCGCGATGAGCGATGGGTAGATCCCAGCCTTGGCCTTCACCAGCTTGAAGATTTGGGCGAAGTCGCGTTCGCGGCACGCCGAGACCATGTCCGCGTCTGCCAGAAGACGGGCCGGAAGCTCGTGCGGCGGTTCGTACTTGACGGGCATACGACGCTCCGGGGCCGTCGTCGGGCTGGCCACTGAGGCTGTGCTGCCAGCGATCTTACCCATGGTGGGTAATCACCGTGCTCTACGTGACAGGCGGAAACGCCACGACGCTGGATGGCCCACGAGGAAACCTCGCGACCGCTGGGGGGCGGTCCGGGGGTCGGCCAACCCTGGAAGGGGCGTTGACATGCTGCACGCTGTCATCTGGCGTTGTCTTGAGCCGTTACTGCGGCTGCTTCTCCCCGCCCCCAGCGGGCGCCATCGGGCCGGTCGCGCGCCCGGGTCCGTCGAGCCAACGGACCCACCGACGCTGGTGCTGCCGCGTGGCGGTGACGAGCTCGTCCGGCCCTACATGCTGACCGCCGAGGAGCGGCAGCAACGACGCGCACGGACGACGGTGCAGCGGGGGCGTCGGCGGGCGCTGTGGCTGGCCTCCCACGGGGTCGACGTGGGCCCCAGGAAGATCCACGGCGTGGAGGTGGCCCGGTGAACGACTTCGACCCTCCGTCGGTCGGCTCGTTGATGAGGGACCAGGCCACCGACCGCCTGGGCGTCTACCAGAGCGGCGGCGGGTCGTTCGCCGTGCTCCGCCCCGTCGGCGGGGGCAAGGCGTGGGCAGCGCATCCCGCAGACCTGCGGCAGGAGATCTCTCAGCACCCCCGCCCGGCCGACGTCGAGCAACTGCGTAGCGCATACCGGCTCCACCTGGACGAGTGCGAGACCTGCGCACTCGACGAGGCGGTGTGTGACCTGGGGCGAACACTGGGCCTGACCTGTCAGGAGGCCGCTCGCGCGGTCGAGTCCACGTCCGGGCGCCTCACGGCGGGCGTGCTCGTCGCTCGCCCCGGGGAACCCGTGCCGCCGTGCCCGTTCCCCTGCTCCGTCTGCCAGGCGAAGGGACGTCAGTGAACCAGGACGAGACCTACGAACTACTCGGCTGGCAGGTGGTGACCGCTGCCACCGTCAGAGTCGGCGACCGGCTGAACATAGACGGCCAGCACTACACGGTGGCGAACATGATCGCGCTCCACGGCAAGCACAAGCGGCTGATCTTCAAGGAAGGCGGGACGTACTGCCTCCGGATCGACGAACGGCGCTACGCGTACCGCGCTCCCCCGTAGCCGCCGCGCGGGCCCACGCCGGGCCTCGCGTTGATCGACAACCGCATACGAAACCGGACCACCCTCCGCCTCGCAAGCTGTCAGGTGGTCCGGCAGGGATTCCGCAGAACCCCGGTGCCGATGGTATCGGGGCTGCGGTCGTTGTGATCAAGACGCCTCACACCAGGCACCGTCCAAGACACTGCGTGAGAAGGGTTCTTGAGCGATGAACGGGCCTGACGGAGCCGTCGGACCGCTGAACGAGGAGTTCGACCCCGACGCCGTGCTGTGGGTGCGTGGGGTGGATTACGTGTCGGGCTGGCGCGACGCGCAGGCCGCTGTAGGGGAGCTGGCGGAGGCGCTTGCGGGTGCCGGGGTGGACCTGGGCGGCGTCCGTCTGCGGGCCGACGCCGCGCCGGACGGTTCGGGGGTGGTCCACCTGACGTGTTCGTCGTCGACCGCGCGAGACCTCGCCCTGCTGGCGAGGGTGACGGCGGCGCGTCTTCGGCGGGCGAGCTGATGTGCCAGGGCGCCGCGCTGACGATCGCGGGCGGCCGGAGAGTGTTGGGCCGGTGTCCTGCCCGGGTTGGGGTCGAGCATGGTCAGGGGGCCATACGCTGGCCGGCGACTCGGGCAGGCTGGTCCTGCCCGCGTTTATGCCCGAGTGGCCCCCTGTCCTTGCTCGACGCGGGCCCCGACCCGGGGAGGTGGCTCAAGACTCGGAGGCCGTCCGCCCCGGCCACCCGGTCGTGCGGCAGGCACCGGGCCGGACATCGTCTCGCTCGTCGCCCTGCTTTGGCGTGCGGGGCGGCGGCGCCGGCCGGGACCGGCCCTCAGGCCGCACGCCCGGCCGTGGCGCTACGTCCGCCCGGCGCGCCGGATGGCGCGCCCTTGAGGAAGCGAAGAAGAGTTTCGACGGAGATCGGCCTGCCTCGTGGAGGGTCGTGATGGGGGCCGCCCGGCCTGAGGGCAGTCCATAGCACAGCTAACATCCCGACATGAGTCTGATGGACTGGATGCCCATGTTCGTAGCGCTGGTCGCACTTACGGGGGCGATATGGCAGGGGCGTCGCATACGCCGCGACCGACATGATCAATTGAAGCACAGCGTAGAGCTGTTCTCAGCAATGCCTGACGACCTTCAGAACAGGGAGGCCTTTGGGAAGTATGTCGACGACGAGATATCCCACTTCTTGGACAAAGAGCGCACAAAACTCAACCGCACACTTGTTGTAGCGGCTTACATTTTCGGAGCAGCCCTTACAGGAATTGGCATTGCAGTCTATCAGTATTTCTTGACGCTCCCCGAAAGGGAAAGTGATTCATTACTGGAGTCTTTCTCAGAAGAGGTCTACAGAGGAGCACTTCGGGGAATAGGTATTGGATTCAGCATAGGCGGATTCCTCTTCATAGCCGGTTTGACGGCCGGGATTATAAGAATCAAGAGCCGACGAATCACTAGCTGAAAGATAGATCCAGATTCGATGGACGTCAGCGTCAGGGACCAGCAATACGGAGACCGTTGGAAACCTGAACGGCGATGCGGTAAGCAGCTTGGGCACGGTCGCCGCTGGTGCGTAGCTCTTCGAGGATGAGCGGGCGGTCGTCGGTGCCGTGGGTGATACGGGTCGCGTGGAGGACCGGGGTGGCGTCGGGGAGTTGGAGGCTTTCGCGCTCGTCCGGGAGGGGCATGCGGGCGCGGGCGGTCTCGTGCCATGACAGGGTGTGCCCGGCCTTGGCGAGGATGGCGTAGATCGCTTCGGGGGAGGCGTCGGGGTGGTCGGCGAGGTCGGTGCCTTCGGCAGTGGCGAACGGGATCAGGGTGCGGTGGGCCATGCGTGCGCCCGTTTCGGGGTGGACGTAGAGGCGGTCGACACCGAAGAGGGGTTCGCCGTCGGGGAGGTCCAGCAGCGTGCCGGTCTCGGTGGTGGTGTGGGTGCGGTGAACGGTGGGGAGTTCGCGAAGTTGCCAGGCGTCGTAGCCGGCGTGGAACGTGCCGTCCTTGTCCTGGGTCACGGTGCGATTGACGGTGGCCAGGGCGGTGGGGGCGGCGCGGACGAAGCTGCCCTTGCCGTGGATGACCTCGATGAGCCCTTCCGCGCGGAGAGCGGAGATCGCGTTGCGGACGGTGGGGCGGGAGACCTCGTAGCGCTCGATGAGCTGGGCTTCTGAGGGGAGCGGGCTGCCCGGCGGGTATTCGCCTGCGGCGATGGCGTCACGGATGGCGGCGGCGACCTGGCGGTAGAGCGCTCCGGGGCGCTGGATCTCGGCCATGGCGGGCGGTCTCCCTTTCTCCCCGTGCACGGTCGGGGTCATGTGTCGTGCGTCTCTCTTACGTCACTCGTCAGCATAAGTGGTTGCCCACGCGCGTCAAGCCCTGGCATAGTCGTAACTCGTAAGCACGAGTGACGTCAGGTGACCTCCTGGCGTCCCGACGGCCAGGGAGGCCAATCGACATGCAGTCCATTCCGGTGGACACCTCACGCCTGGGCGTACTGCGGTGCGCCGTGGCACCGGAGGCGAAGATCAGCAACTACGAGACACAGGAGGTGAAGAAGGACCGGGACGGCACGACGATCTACACCGTGGCGGTGATGGTCCGCCAGGACGGACGCCGCGTCTCTGTCATCGAGATCGCCGTTCCCGGTGAGCCCAAGGGCGTCGTCGAGGGCGCCGAGGTGAGGGTGACCGGCCTGGAAGCCTTCGCCTGGAACATGGGCGACCGGCACGGGATCAGCTTCCGCGCCTCCGCCATCACGCCCGTCCTCCCGGCGGGTAAGGGCGGGGGTGGCTGATGGGTGAGCTGTTGTGGGCCGTCGCCTTGGCCCTGGTGGCGTGGGTCCTCATCGTCGGGAAGCTGGTCGGGCGGCGGTGGCCCGCGTGGCACTGGTACCTGTCCGGTTATCCCGTGATGGCGGTGCGGGTGCTGGTGACCTGGCGGAAGGTCTGTCACGTCAACGACCTGACCGTGTCCTACCAGCCTTCCCGCCGGCTGCTGGGTGACCTCGTCGTACGGGGTGAGGCGTTGCGGGGCATCACGCCGCGCGCTCGGATTCCCCTGCCGGTGCCTGGTGGGTTACGCCTGCGGGTTCGTCTGCTGCCGGGGCAGACTCCGGCCCGGTTCCTGGAGGCTGCTGAGGCCATGGCCCACGCCTGGCGGGCGCACAGTGTGCGGGTTACCTCGCCTGAGCGGGGTGTGGTGGTCATCGTTGTCTCGGCGCGTGACCCGCTCGCGGAACCGCACGATGACGGCAAGGGCCGCACCGGGCTGCTCGCGGCCGTACTCGGGCGGTTGGAGACGGGCGCGGTCTGGACGCTGGACTTCCGGCGGGTGCCGCACTGGCTGGTGGTCGGCGCGACCCGGTCAGGAAAATCCACGCTCCTGGCGCGGCTGGTGTCCCAACTCGCTCCGCAACCCGTCGCGCTCGTCGGCATCGACTGCAAGGGCGGCATGGAGCTGGGGCTGTTCGCCGAACGGCTCTCCGTGCTGGCCACCACGCGCCGCCAGGCCCTGGCGGTCCTAGGCGAGCTGGTCAACGAGATGCAGCGACGGATGATCACCTGCCGCTTTGCCGGTGTCCGCTCCATCTGGGACCTGGAGGAGGAGACGCGCCCGGTGCCGGTCGTAGTCCTCGTGGACGAGCTGGCGGAGCTGTACCTCACCAACGGATCGCGGGAGGACCGTGCTGAGGCGGAACGCTGCTCGACGCATCTGTTGCGCCTGGCGCAGCTCGGCGCGGCACTCGGCGTCCACCTCGTCATCGCCGGGCAACGCGTCGGCTCCGACCTGGGTCCTGGCGTGACCGCGCTCCGTGCGCAGCTCGGCGGCCGAATCTGCCACCGCGTCAACGACCCCGGAACGGCTGAAATGGCGCTCGGTGACCTGCACAAGGACGCCGTCGCCGTGGCCCAGTCGATACGGCCGGACGAGGAAGGCGTGGCCGTGACCGGCGCCGACTCCGGCGGCTGGGTACGCGGGCGCTCCTACCTCACCACCCCCGACCAAGCCAGGGAAGCGGCGCTGACCCACGCCGACCACACCCCCCGTCTGCCGATGCTCACCATCGCCGTCGAGCTGAGCGAGGAGTCATGAACCACCACACCGGAACCGCCCTCGACACCGCGATACCCCTGGTGATCGTCCTCGGCATCGTCACGTGGCTGCTGGTCCGCTCCCGGTCGGTGAAGGTCTGGGAAGCCGTCGCGATCGCTGCGTTCGGCTTCTGCCTGGCCCTGACCCCGGTCGGCGCCGGAATCGCCAACGGCTGACTGCGTAAAGGGAGGACGACCCGTGCCCATGCGCCTCGTGCGCTGCCCCACCTGCAAGGGCGAAGGCTCCCGGCAGACCTGGACCGGACGACGGCGCCGGTGCCGCATCTGCCGGGGCACCGGAAACATCCGCTGACCCCAAACGACCAGCAGACCCCCGAAACGACACGACCAGCACACCCACGCTCCGAGGAGTGACCGCCATGGACCACCCCGCCCCAACCGCACCCATCCGCGCCGCCGTCACGGCGGCCCACCCCGGGAGGTCCCCACCATCCACCCCGAGCACACCAACCCGGCCGACAGGCGCGCCGTACTCCAGCGGGCGGCGCGCCTGCGTCGCCTCCCTGAGACAGACCGGGACGTCATCAGACTCGCCGACGACCCGCTCTACCGCCGCTGGCTCGACCAGGTCACCGCGACCGGCGGCTGTGCCCACCCCGTCCACCTCGCCGGCTCGACCACCACCTACGACCACGCCACCGGGGAGGTGCTGAGCCACTACGCCACACGCGACGAACCCGGCGAACGCCTGCTGGTCCGCTGCCGCAACCGCCGCGCGAGCGTCTGCGCCCCGTGCTCCCGACTGCACGCCGGAGACACCTTCCACCTCGTACGCGCCGGACTCGTCGGCGGGAAAGGACTCCCGTCGGAGGTGCGCGGGCACCCGCGCCTGTTCGTCACCCTCACCGCACCGAGCTTCGGCCCGGTCCACCGACCCACCACCGACGGCGCGCGCTGCCGCCCCCGCCGCTCCGGGCGCCTCTGTGAACATGACCGGCCTGAGGGCTGCGGCGCCGTCCACTCCGGTGATGACGCCCTCGTCGGGCAACCTCTCTGCGCCGGCTGCTACGACTACCCCGCCCACGTGCTGTGGCACGCGAACGCCGGACGGCTGTGGAAGGCGTTCACCGACAACCTCTACCACCACCTCGCGGCCCACACCGGACAGACCCGGACCGGCCTGCGGCGTGCCGTCCGCGTCTCCTACGCCAAGGTCGCCGAATACCAGAAGCGTTCGGCCGTCCACGTCCACGCCGTCGTCCGCCTCGACGGCGCGAACGGCCCCGGCGACGCTCCCGCTGACTGGGCCACCGCCGAAACCCTCGCCGCTTGCGTGCGCAGCGCTGCGGCGGCCGTCCGCCTCCGCACGCCTGACGAGAGGGCCTTGGGCGAGTACGAGCTGCGCTGGGGTGACCAGCTCGACGTCAGGCAGCTACACGGCTTCTCCGACCCCGACGCACTCAGAGACGACGCGGTGGCCGCATACGTGGCGAAGTACATCACCAAGGGCGCCGCCGAGACCGGCGCCGGTCTGGACCACCGCGTCAGCTCCCGCCAGGAGATCGCCCTTGCCCCCGTCACTCCGCACGTCCGCACGCTCATGGCCACATGCTGGCGCCTGGGCGGCCTGCCCCACCTCGGCACGCTCAGACTGCGGGCCTGGGCCCACACCCTCGGCTATCGCGGCCACATCCTCACCAAGTCCCGCGCGTACTCCACCACCTACGCCGCGCTACGCGAGGAACGCGCCCAACACCGCCAGTCAGACGACACGACCAACCAACCCGGCACCATCACCGAATCGACTTGGCGCTATGTCGGCTCTGGCCACTCCCCCGGCGCCGCACTGATCGCCGCCGGCATCGCGGAGGACCTCGCGCGCAACCGTGAGATAGCACGCGCTACCAGCGCTTCCGGGCGGCTGGATGAGTAGCCCGAGCCCTCGTGAGTGGGGACGTCAACAGGCCCGGTGTGCCCCGGAGTGGAGTGAGGAGCGGTGGCGGCGCATCTCAGGAATCCTCGGCCTGGAGTTGGAACGACGTGACGGACGCGGGCAGCGCTCCGCAGGGCGGCGCCCACGGTCCGGGATCAGTCTTCCTTCCACACCGGCTTCAACAGGTCGGGGTTGAAGGGCTTCCGGCCCTTGCCCGACGGCGACACGATGACGGCGTGCAGCGCTTCGAAGAGAAGCGCGCGCTTCTGCGACAGGTGCATCGTGCTCCACCTCTCCCGAACGTCGCCCCCCGTCGCCTCGGCTCGCGCGGCCCGTGCCTCCCAGCGGGCCTTCTCGGCTCGCAACTCCTTCAGCTGGGTCTCGATCTTCTTGACACGCGGGAAGTAGACGTCGTCGCTGATCTCGTCTTCCTCCCACCTGTCCGTCAACGTGCTCCGCTTCCCGATGAGCCGCTTGATCCGGTCCTCCCCGTCCCACGGCTCCACGCTGGCGGCGCGGGCCTGGCGCTCCTCCAGCTTCGCCAGCACCGCCTCGGTGACGTACTCGTCGACCAGGTCACCCCGGCGCCCGAGTCCACCACAGCCGCCGGCCGCCTTGGACGGGCAGACGTACAGGTGGGACTTGACGTCCTTGTGGCGGGACACGCGGAGCGCGGTGCCGCACAGCTCGCCGTCATGGGAGCGCCCGCAGCGCAGAAGGCCCGTGAGCAGGTGACGGGCCTGGCTGAAGTTCTCCGGAAGGACCTCGCCGATCTCCTGGCCCGTGCCGACGGCGCGCCCCTGCCTGGCCCGGAAGAGCGCGTCAACGGCTTCCCACTCCCCCGGGCTCACGACGGTTTCCCACTGGCCGACGATCGGGTTCCCCTCCTCGTCCCGCAGGATCTCGCCCCGGTACCTACGCCAGCCGCACGACCTCGGGTTCCAGAGAGTGAGCTTGAGGGAACGAAGGGTCCAGTCGTTGCCCAGGGTCGTCTTGACTCCCGCGTCCCGCCACTCCGCGCAGATGGCCGTGAGCGACTTGCCCCGAGCGAAGTCCCTGATGGCCTGGCGGAGGTACGGCGCTTCCGCCTCGTTCAGGGTCTTCTTGTCCGCGTTCCATCCGAACGGACGGGTCCCACCGACGGGAACACCGCGTTCCGCGCGCGACCGGTGGTTGTCTCGTAGCCTTCGCTGAATCTTGCGTACCTCGATCTTGGAGATGACGACGCCGAACAGTCCCATGGCCTCGACGTCCTCGCTGTACAGGTTCTTCGGGCCCTTGGCGTCGGCGTAGACGCGGCCGTCGTCGTAGGTGAGGGCGTCGACGAACCGTTCGTAGTCTCCGGCACGACGGACCAGGCGGTCGTCCGCGACGACCACGACGCCGCGCACCACCTGGCCGTCAGGCAACCGGCCCGCCCTGAGCGCGCGCAGCATGGTCTCGAAACCGTCGCGCGTCACGTCGGCCTTGGCCGCCGAGACGTCGTTGTCGGTGATCTCGGCCACGACCTTGCAACCGTGGCGCTGGGCGGTGCTCCTGTTGAGTTTGTGCTGGTCTTCCACGCCGTGCTCGTCCTTCTCGGTGTCCGAGGAGATGCGGGCGTAGGAGAGCACGGGTATCAGTTCGTCGTCGCTGGCCATGGCTACCCCCTGCATAAATTAATGCCTGAGAAGTAGTCATACCACCAGCAGTACCTCGACAAGAACCCGGCCGGCTACTGCGGCCTGGGCGGCACGGGCATCTCCTGCCCGGTGGGCGTGGCCCCCGCGGACGGCTGATCACGACCGCGACAGGGAGGTGCGAGTGGGCTGGAGAACCTGCCTCCTGCTCATACCTCCCTTCGGGTGCCCGGCTCCGGTCAGCCTTCCGAGGCGGTCCGGCCGGGACTGATCAGCGCCAGGTGGGCGCGCGCGGAGTCGGCCAGGCTGGCCGGGCGATGGGTGTGGGCCAGACGATGCTGGAGGCGCGCTGTCGGTCAGGGGACGCCGGGCCGGGCGGTCCCTGGCGAGGTGAGGGCTAGCGTTCCGTCGTCGGGGTTCGTTCGGGGGGGCCGGGTGGTTTGCGGACTCCGGAGAGGGTCGTCTGGGCCTTCTGGTCGATGAGGTGGGTCACGAGCTGCTGGGCCGCGCCGAAGATGACGGCCCAGGCGATGATCTGGGTCGGGGTGTCGAGCGCGCTGAGCCCCGGGAGGAAGGCGCCCCGGATGAAGAGGACGCCGATGAAGGCCGCGATCGCCCCGAGCGGGAACTTGAGCATGGCCACGGCCAGGGGCAGCGCGTGGGGGGAGGTGTAGTCGCCGCTGGTCCTCCGCAGGGCCGCGATGGTCGTCAGGGTGGCGCCCACGAGTCCGGCGAGTTCCACGGAGAGGACGTCCATGCGATCGGCGTACTCGCCGGCGAAGCGCCCGTCGCCGATGACGTGCTCCCCCGTGGGACAGACGACCACGCCCTCCCGGGCGCCGTCCGAGATGAGGTCCGTCTTCTCGGGGTGGGGGAAGCAGAGGTTCAGGGTCTGGGGGTCGAGCGCGCCCCACAGCGCGATGCCCGCGGCGCCCACCAGCGTCAGCGCGGTGGCGAGCCACAGGATGTTCGCGAAGAGTCGGACGCGCCGTGACCGGGTGTCGAGGATCGCGTAGGCGACGCGGAGTGCCTGCACCATGGTCGCTCGGTCCTGGGGCGATATCGCCGCCTCCTCGTTCTCGCGACGGCCCCCTTCCGCCATCTTCCGGTAGACGCGCTCGGCCCTGACGCGCTGCGGACTTCCCTCGTGGAGGTAGGTCTGCACCATCTCCATGACCTGGCCGCACCGGGCGCGCAGCTCGTCGTCCGAGCTGAGGGCCAGAACGTTCACGTCGGCGGCTCTCACGTTGGCCCAGATGCGTTCCCGACGGTTGTCCGTGGTGAAGAGGCGTTTCTCCTCGCGGTACGCCGCCTCCGCGAGCGCCAGGTGGCGGTCGGCCCCGGCGACGAGCTCTGCCCGGTCGCAGGAGTCCGGTCCCTCCTGCCGGCACCTCTGCCGGTTGAGTTCCGTGCGCAGGTAGGAGATCCAGGCGTAGGGGAGTTCGAGCCAGGGTGCCTTGGACCTGCCCACCTCGGTGACGCGGTCGGCGCCGCTTGTTCCGGCCGGTGTCGGCCGTTCCGTCGGCGGTTCGGTCGGTTCCGTCGGCGGTTCGGTCGCGCGCCGCGCCTCGGGGCCGACGGGTGGCTTTCGTCTGGCCAGCACGGTGCGCAACGGCCGTTTCTGCTTCGGTCCGCTCCTGGATGCGGGGTCTTCGCTCTCGGGCATCAGGGCTCCTCGTCCGGCTGAGGCGGATCGCCGGCAGGCGGAGTGGCGTGGTCGGGGCGGGCCCGGTCGGGCCGGTCGTGGCGGATCGGGTGGACCGGGCCAGCCGGGGGCGGTCGCCACCTTCCAGTACGACACGGTCGGGTGTCGTCAGCGCGATGATTGCTCCGGTCGGGTGACGGCGGGCCCGGCTCCGGAGCGGGGACGGGCGCGTCGCGGCGAGGCGAGGGAAGCGCGGGAGGCTCCTGCTCCTGCTCCCGCTGCCGTTCCCGCGGCCCCTCTGCCCAGGGCGAATCTGCCGCGGGCCAAGAAGTCCCACGTGGGGGCGGGTTCGGGTCGACAGTGGAGGTGATCGCCGCGGTGGACGGCACCGCGGGTGCGGGAGGAGGAGCGATGGGACCGCTGGGAAGGTATCCGGGGACGGCGCCCGCGGCGGCGTCGCCGCGGGCGTCGCTGGCGCCGCGCGCGGCAGAGGGTGAGTCGAGGCCGACGCCGTTCGACGACCACCTGGCCGCGCAGCTGCTGGGACAGCGGATCGTGGTGCTCGGCAGCGAGGTCGACGCCGTGTCGGCGAACCGGGTCTGCGCGCAGCTGCTGCTGCTGTCGGCCGAGGACCCCAGGACCGACATCAGCCTGTACATCAACAGCCCCGGCGGCTCGGTCCACGACGGGCTCGCGATCTACGACACGATGCGTCTGATCCCGAACGACGTGGCGACGCTCGCCGTCGGGTTCGCGGCCAGCATGGGGCAGTTCCTGCTGACCGTCGGCGCGAAGGGGAAGCGGTTCGCGCTGCCGAACGCGCGGATCATGATGCACCAGCCGTCGGCCGGCATCGGCGGCACGGTGGCGGACATCGCGATCCAGGCCCAGAACCACGAGTTCATGAAGGCGGTCGTGGAGCGGATCCTCTCGGAGCACACCGGCCAGTCGCAGGAGACGCTCTCGCGGGACGCCGACCGGGACCGGTGGTTCACGGCCGAGGAGGCGAAGGAGTACGGCATGGTCGACCAGGTCGTCGTCTCCCTCGACGACGTCCGCCCTCGCGGCGCGCGGCGCGTGGGACTGGGGGTGTGAGGGGCATGGGCCAGTACACGATCCCGAACGTCGTCGAGCGCACGCCGCAGGGCGAGCGGGCCTACGACATCTACAGCAAGTTGCTCGCCGAGCGGGTCATCTTCCTCGGCACGGAGATCGACGACGGCGTCGCGAACGTCGTCATCGCCCAGCTCCTGCACCTGGAGTCCGCGAGCCCCGACACGGAGATCTCGATCTACATCAACTCCCCCGGCGGCTCGTACACCTCGCTGATGGCGATCTACGACACGATGAGCTTCGTCAACGCGCCGATCTCGACGTTCTGCGTCGGCCAGGCCGCCTCGACGGCCGCGGTGCTGCTGGCCGGCGGCGACCCGGGGCGGCGGGCCGTCCTGGAGCACGCGCGGGTGCTGCTGGGGCAGCCGGCGACCGGGGGGCAGCGGGGGATGATCTCGGACCTCAGCGTGCACGCCAAGGAGATGCTGCGGATCCGCTCGCAGGTGGAGGAGGTCCTCGCCCGGCACACCGGGCACGACGTGGCCGCCCTCCGCGCCGACATGGACCGGGACAAGATCTTCTCGGCGCAGGAGGCCGTCGCCTACGGGCTCGCCGACCACGTGCTCACGCGGCGCGGCGCGGCCCTGGCCGTCGCCTGAGGTGCCTGACGCGCTGAGGCGCCCCTCGTGGGGGTGGCGTCAGGCGGCGACCGCGAGGAGCTCGGTCCGGTGCGTCGTGGTGGGGCGGCTCGCCCCCACCGCGGCGCGCCGGGCGCGGAGCTGCGTGAGCGAGGTGACCGTGCCGTCCGTCGGGACCGGCACGACCGCGGGCGCGGGGGCCGCGGGCTCCGGGGCCAGCCGGGCGAGCTCGTCCTGGGCGCGGGCGAGGAGGTCGGCCAGGCTGAGCCCGAGGGCGTGCGCGGCGGCGGCGAGAACCTCGGAGGACGCCTCCTTCCGGCCGCGTTCCACCTCGGAGAGGTACGGCATCGAGATGCGGGCGGCGTCGGCGACGTCCTTGAGCGTGCGCCGCTGCGTGCGGCGCTCGTGGCGAAGGACGTCACCGACGACGTGCCGCCACAGCGGCTCCCGTCGGGGGTCCGGGGCGTGGCTGCTCATCTCTTCAGGGTAGGCGCGGTGAAGTCGGCGGCGGGGTCGTGGCGTTCTGCCAGCCGCGAAACAGCCCGCCGCCGTGTCGTGGTCACGCCGCCTTGGACAGGGCCTGGTCCAGGTCGTTCCAGAGGTCGTCGGGGTGTTCGACGCCGACGGAGAGGCGGACCGTGCCCTCGCCGATGCCCGCCGCCGCGAGGGCGTCGGCGTCCAACTGCCGGTGTGAGGTGCTGGCAGGGTGCATCACGAGGGTGGTGACGTCGCCGAGCGAGACGCTGAGCGAGGCCAGTCGCACGGACTCGATGAACGCGCGGCCCGCGGGCCTGCCGCCGACGAGGTCGAAGGCCAGGACGCCACCGCCGCGGCCGTTCAACAGGCGTCGCGCGACGGCGTGGTCGGGGTGGCTGGGCAGTCCCGGGTAGTGGACGGTGGCCACGGCGGGGTGGTCGGCCAGGCGGCGGGCGAGGGTGAGCGCGGTGGCGCACTGGCGCTCCACGCGCAGCGCGAGCGTCTGCATGCCGCGGAGGGTCAGCCAGGCGGCGAACGGGTCGGCGGTGGCGCCCAGTTCGGTCGCGTGGTGCCAGACCCGGTCGTGCGGCTCGTCCGAGCCGAAGACGGCGATCCCGCCGAGGACGTCGGAGTGGCCGCCGAGGTACTTGGTGGCGGAGTGGAGGACGACGTCGGCGCCGTGGTCGAGGGGGCGGCACAGCAGGGGCGTCGCGAAGGTGTTGTCCACGACGGTGGTGATGTCGCGGCCGGCGACCTCGCCGATGAGGGTGGGGAGGTCGCTCACGCGGGTCGTGGGGTTGGCGATGGTTTCCAGCAGGAGCACGCGGGTGGTGGGGCGCAGGGCGGCCCGCAGCTCCTCGGGGTCGTCGCCGGAGACGAGGGTGAGCTCCACGCCCCAGCGGCTGGAGAGGTCGCCGAGCGTGGCGTACGTGCCCCCGTAGAGGCGGCGCTGCGCGACGACGTGGTCGCCGGGGCTGAGCAGGGCGAAGAGCACGGCGTTGACCGCCGCCATGCCGGAGGAGAACGCGATGGCCGCGTGGCCGCCCTCCAGCCCGGTGACGGCGTCCTGGAGGGTGCGGACGGTGGGGTTGCCGAAGCGGCCGTAGAAGAACGCGCCGCGGGGGTCGTGGAAGGCGGCGGACAGCTCCTCGGCGTCGGCGAAGGAGAAGAGGTGTCCCTGGTGGATCGGGACTCCGTGGGGCGTGCTGCCGGTGGGCTCGGCGACGGGGTGGTGGACGGTGCGGGTCTCCGGGTGCAGCTCCTGGCTCATGGTGGCGAGTCTGGCCCGGGGGATGGCGCGACCGACAGGGCCAATCGTAGCCAGGTGGCCTCTTGCGTGCACGTCTTTGGACCCTGACGGGGTGCGCGTGGCGAGCCGGGGGCCCGGAGTGGCACCCCGTTGGCGGCCATTGGGGCACGGGCGGGCGCCGACGGCGGGGGCGCCAGCGGCGGGGTGGACACCGGCGGGGGACGGCGTACGAGGAGAGCGGGTGGGAGGGCGGGGTGGTGGTCAGGGGGTGAGGCTGGGCAGGACGTCGCGGACCTGGGCGAGGGGGTCGTCGCCGACGGGACGGAGCACGACGGTGGCGGCGCCCGCACCCCACAGGCCGTGGACGCGGCCGGCCGCGGTGGAGACGTTCCCGGCCGCGAGGAAGACGTCCTCCGGTGGGATGCCGAGCCACTCGGAGTACTCGGCGACGATCGGGGCCGTGGCCGCCGCCAGCCGTTCCGCGTCCTCGCTGACGCAGAGGTGGGTGAAGACGATGAGCTCGTGGCCGTCCGGCGCGGAGTCCGCCGGGGCCGCGGCGCGGCCGGTGGCGATGTGGTCGAGGGCGGCGAGGACGCGGGCGGGCCCCTGCCCCTCGGCGAGGATCGTGCCGTCGGCGACGCGGCCGGACAGCTGGAGGGAACGCGGCTGCACGACGCCGGTGACCAGCGGGGGAACGGCGTCGGCGGCCGGAGGGTGGACCAGCTTCACGCCGTCGACGCGCACGGCGCGGCCGTCGACGGTGGCGGTCTCGCCGCGCAGCAGGGTGCGGACGGTGGTGAGGGTCTCCTCCAGTAGGGCGAGCTTGGTGGGGGTGTCCGCGCCGACCTGCGCCATCCACGCGGGCACCCCGTGACCGAGGCCGACGACGAGGCGGCCGGGGTGGACGCGGGCGAGGGTGGCGAGCTCCATGGCGAGGAGCGCGGGGTTGCGCAGCGGCACGGGCATGATGCCGATGCCGACGCGCAGCCGCCGGGTCGCGGCGAGCGCGAGGGCGGCGGAGGCCACGGAGCCGGCCCAGCCGAGGTCCTCGACGAGCCACAGGTCGTCGACGCCCGCCTCCTCGGCCTCCCGGGCGAAGCCCTGGAGGTCCTCTGGGCGTTGGGACCGGTCGAACATGACGCCGATGCGGCGGGAAGGATTCGTCACCGGCTCACTGTAGGTCGTCGACCGCGGATCCGTGGAGGGAGCGGCGGGGGAACTACGATGCGCCGTGGACGGAGCGCCTCACGTGGCGTTCCCGGACTGGTGGACGAGGTGGAGCACCGTGATCGTCGCGTTCTCCGTGACGCCGATCGGCGTCGGACAGCATGTGGGCAGCGCCGTGGCCGACGCCGTGCGCGTGGTGCGGGACAGTGGGCTGCCGTACCGGACCGATGCCATGTTCACCTCGGTGGAGGGGGACTGGGACGAGGTCATGGACGTGGTGAAGCGGGCCGTCGAGGCGGTGCAGGCGCACGCGGCGCGGGTGAGCGTCGTGATGAAGGCCGACCTCAACGAGGGCGTCACCGACGGCCTGAGCTCGAAGGTGGCGACCGTGGAACGGCTGCTCGCCGAGGGCGACTGACGGGCCCCGGCGCGGTACGGACGGGCTCCCGGCCGGACACTGGCGGGGGGCTGACGGGATGCTGACGGCGTGCTGACGGGGTGAGGGGCGCCGGTCGGAACTCCGGGGTCGAGCCGATCGTGTACAGGGTGTGACGGAGAACGCGAAGCGGACGGCTCGGCCTCACGCGCCGCGAGGGGTGCGGCCGCCGTGGCTCCGGCTGCCGCGGACCCTGCGGGGCAGGCGGCGGCTGCTGTGGGCCGCGATGCTGACGAGTGTGCTGGCGCTGCTGCCGTACACCTGGGTGTACGTCACGAGCAGTGATCGGATCAGGAGCGTCGAGGACGCGCCGTCGGCGCCGGTGGCGATCGTGTTCGGTGCGGGGGTGCGGCCCGACGGGCAGCCGACGCGGTGGCTGGAGCACCGGCTGGACGCCGCCGCCGAGCTGTACCACGCGGGGCGCGTCCGCGCCCTGCTCGTCACGGGCGACAACAGCACCCGCGAGTACAACGAGCCGGACGCCATGCGGCGTCACCTGCTCGCCGCGGGGGTGCCCTCCCGCCACATCGTGGCGGACTACGCGGGCTTCAGCACGTGGGACTCCTGCGCGCGGGCGCACCAGGTCTTCGGTGTGCGCCAGGCGCTGCTGGTGTCGCAGGACTTCCACATACCGAGGGCCCTCGCGCTGTGCGAGGCCGCAGGCATCGACGCCTGGGGCGTGGGGGTGCCGGAGTGGACCAGCGGGATCTACGTGTACAGCGTGGTGCGGGAGATGGCCGCGGCGACGACGGCGGTGTGGGACGTGTTCACGACGCCCGCGCCGCGCTTCGCGGGGCCGCCGGAGACGAGCCTGGAGCGGGCGCTGGAGGCCGAGGAGGGGACGGACACCGTGCCGGACGGCGAGACGGACAGGGAAACGGGCAGGGGCGCGGACCGGGAAACGGACAGGAACTGAGCCCCGGCACGGGGCGGGGGACGAGCCCCGGGCGCCACCGGCCCGGGAGCGGCCGGGGCGCCGGGTCTCGTCCCCCGTCGCGTCACCACGCCGGGCGCTCACCCGGCCGTGGCGGCGTCAGGACGTGCGGTAGGCGTCGATGATGGTCTGCGTGGTGGTGTTGCCGTCCCGGTCGGTCACCTCCGCCTGGAGGGAGACCGAGCCGCCCGCGGGCGGGTTGACCACGGTGACGGCCCCGCGCCGGACGAGCGCCCTGCGCCAGGTCTCGCCGCCGTCGACCGAGACCCTGAGGGTGAGGGAGGCGAGGTTCTCCCCCGCCGCCGCGCCCTCGACCGTGACGGGGATCCTGGTGCGCTGGCCCGCCGGAGCCGTGGAGTCCTCGGCGAGCTCGGGCGTGAAGCGGACCACCGAGGCGGGCAGCGCCGCCTCCTCCCCGTCGGGCACGTGACCCGAGGTGAAGCTGAGCGCGGTGGTGACCTCGGTGCTCACCTCGCTGATGCCGGCGCGGCTGATCGTGGAGACGAGCTCGTAGCGCGCTTCCTCGGGCGGCAGCTGGAAACGGAAGCAGTTCGGCAGGTTGATGTCCGGGGGCGACAGCTGGAACCCGGCGCAGTGCCGCGCGTCGGCCTCCGTCAGGAACGGCTCGCCGTCCCGAAGAAGGCTGATCGAGAAGCTGGCGGCGGGTCCGTTGATCAGCGCGTTGCCCTGGCCGTCGGTGAAGGGGGCGAGGTCGCTGAAGAGGAGGTCGCCCGTGCGGTGGAGGCCGCGGCCGGCGTTCTCGCCGAGGTCGGGGCCGAAAACGCCCACGTTCATGGTGAGCTCGTACCGCTGACCGGCCTCGTAGGTCCGTGCCGGGCTCTGGTAGTCCGACTCCCAGACGGAGAGGTCCGCGCTGAACTGGGAGGCGCCGATCACCCACTCGCCGGCGCCGGCTCTCACGTACTCCGTGGTGGCCTGGGGCAGGGGCTCGTCGTACGACAGGAAGTCACGCATCCCGGTGGCCGGGGAGTTCTCCGGGAAGACCACGACCGTGCCGAGGCGGTCGGCGCCCGAGGTGCCCTGCACGACGGCGAGTTCGGCGAACTCGTCCTCGGCGAGCCGCTCGGTCAGCCCCGTGAAGTACCGTCCCTCGCTGGTGTGCGAGGTGTGGTACCTGGCGCCCTCGGCCTGCCAGCCGGTGGCGACGAGGGCCGAGAACTCCTCGCCGGACATCTCGGGCCCCAGGTGGTGGGTGCGGAAGCCGTCCGGCAGGCCGGGCGGGACGATCAGGAACTCGTTCATCGCGCCGCGACGGTCGTGACCGAGGATGACGTCGGTCTGCGCGGCCGACTCCTCGAACAGGCCGAGGTCGATCTCCTCGCCCTGCCGGGTGTCGAAGGGGACCACGGTGTCGCCGCTCACCTGAAGCAGCGGCTGCACGAAACGCTCTCCGCCCGTGACCATCCCGTCGGCGTCGAGCCGCACGCCGTCCATGACCGCGAAGTACTCGCCGGGCGGCACGCGGAACGTGACGCTTCCCTCCTCCTGGGAGACCGGGACGCTGCCCAGCGGTCCGTCCATGCGCTCGATCGAGACGCCCCAGTCGGCGTACGGGCTGCCGTCCAGGTCCGTGGCCTCGATGGTGAGGTCGTACCGCTCGGACTCCCGGTCGACCACGCCCGCCGTCCGGACCGTCTGGGCACCGGCGTCGCCCTCCCCGCCCGCGGTGGCGGTGACGAAGACGCTGTACGCGCCGGTGACGTCGCCGCCGAGCCGGGGGTCGGCCGTGACGGTGACGGCGGCCGTGCCGCCGGCGGGGACGGCGACCTGGTGCGCGCTGGGCGTGAACATGCCCTCGGGGGCGGGGGCGCCGTCCGGGCCCTGGGCCCGCAGGGAGAGGTCGAGGGTGACGTCGGAGGAGCCGAGGTTGCGGTACGTCAGCTCCCGAGCCACCGGCTCGTCGTCGCCGTGCGGATACGCGGCGGTGCCGAAGCTCAGCGAGGAGGGCTCGGCGACGACCGTCTGCTCGACGGCTCGGGCCACGTCGACCAGCCCGGCCCCCTGCGTCAGAGCGGGATGCTGGACGCCCTCGCTCCCGGCGGCGGCGCCGACCGTCAGCCCGGAGGCCGAGGCCATCAGCGCGGCCTTGATCCGCTCCCCCGTCCAGTCGGGATGCTGCTGCGCCAGCAGGGCGGCGGCGCCCGCCACGTGCGGGGAGGCCATGGAGGTGCCGGATATCGCCGCGTACCCCTCGGCCACGGGCTCGCCCTCCCGCTCCACCTCGCTGCCGGGGACGACCGCGGCGCCGATGTCGACACCCGGCGCCACGAGGTCGGGCTTGAGGGCCCCGTCCCCGACGCGGGGGCCGCGCGCCGAGAAGTCGGCGGGCTGGTCCGCGTCGTCCACCGCGCCCACCGTCAGCGCGGCGTCGGCGCTGGCGGGCGACCCCACCGTGCCACCCGTGGGACCGTCGTTCCCCGCCGCGATGACGAAGAGGGCGCCGGACTCGGCCGACAGGACGTTGACCGCCTCCTCCAGCGGGTCGAGCTCCGGACGGTCCGGGCCGCCGAGGCTCATGTTGACGACGTCGGCCCCCTGCTCGACGGCCCACTCCATGCCCAGGATGATGTCGGAGTCCAGACCCCATCCGTAGTCGTCGAGGACCTTCGCGTTGATCAGGTCGGCGCCGGGGGCCACCCCGCTGTAGAGGCCGTCGGACATGGCGCCGCTGCCCGCCGCCGTCGAGGCGACGTGCGTGCCGTGGCCGTTGACGTCCCCGGTGTGGCCGGTCCAGGTGAAGTCGCGCTCGGCGACGACCTGCCCGCCCGCCAGGTCGGCGTGGGTGGTGTCGATGCCGGTGTCGAGGACGGCGATGGTGGCGCCCGTGCCGTCGAAGCCGGCCTCCCAGGCCGTGGGCGCGCCGATCCGCGGCACGCTCACGTCGAGACTGGCCTCGCGGAGGCCGTCCAGCGCGACCGCGGCGACGCCCCGCTCCAGGGCCAGCGTCGCGGCGCCCACGCCCTCGCCCCCGCCGGACGCCGAGGCGTCCACGGGACGGGTGAGCGCCTGCCAGGTGTCGGCCGCCTGGGCCGGCCGGAGCGTCACGGCCTCGCCGTTGACACTCTCCAGCCAGGACCGCTCCCCGGCCGGGGCCGCCTCGCGCACCTCGGCCCGCGCCGTGGCCTCGGCGGCGGGGCGGTCGCCCCGGTACTGGACGATGACCGGCAGCCCTCCGTCGGCGAGGCGCCGGTACGGCGCGCCGCTCAGCGTCGTGACGTCGAAGAGCCGCTCGTCGAGGAGGCCCTGACGGATCAACGGGGCGGCGTCCTGCGGAACGACGAGCCTGCCGCCGTCCTCGCTCTCGCGCACCGCGACCGGGACCCGCTCCCGGCCCTCGGCCCGCCGCAGCCCGACGACCTCGCCGCTCGCGTCGAGCAGGACCCGGTCGCCGGTGATGAGCGTGACCTCCCGGTCCACGGGCCCGGCACCGAACGCGCCACCGCCGCCGTCCGCGCCGTCCGCGGCGCCCGCGGCGGGCAGGAACGTCATGCCCCCGGCCGCCACCGTGAGCGCCGCGGCGGCGGCGACCACCGCCCGTCTCACCCGTTTCTGCCGCCTCTTCCTGCTGTGCACTCGCACGGAGCCTCCCTCGGTCACGGGCCTGCTGGCCCTGCACTCGGAGAACCACAGGAATCGGCCGTCACGTTGGCCACTTTTCAGCCAGATGGCTCAGAAGGCACCGCGGGCGCGTCGGGCGCCGAGGGTGGCCGCGATGGACGCGACCAAGCCCCGGGCAGGTCCGCCTGCCCGGGGCTTGGTCGAGGGAAGGAAGGGAGCGTCAGCTCAGCGCGCTGCCGGCGACCCACTCCGTCCAGTCCATGTTCCAGCCGTTGAGGCCGTTGTCCGGGGCGATCGTGTCGTCCTGGGAGTTGATCACGATGACCACGTCGCCGAGCAGCGAGTTCTCGTAGAACCAGGAGCCGTCGGTCGAGGAGTCGTCCGCGCCCTGCACGTCGGCGAGGCCGATGCAGCCGTGGCTGGTGTTGGTGTTGCCGAAGACGCCGCCACCCCAGTAGTTGCCGTGGATGAAGGTGCCGGAGGTGGAGAGCCGCATCGCGTGCGGCACGTCCGGTATGTCGTACTCGCCCTCACCGTCGTCGTCCGTGAAGCCGACGGTGGCGCCGTTCATCCGGGTCTCCTTCTCCTTGTCGGAGATCACCATCTGCCCGTTCCACGTCGGAGTTTCGTCGGCGCCGGTGGTGACGGGGATGGTCCTGACGGTCTCCCCGTCCCGGACCACCGTCATCTCCTGCGTCGCGGCGTTCACCGTCGACACCTGGGAGCGGCCCACCTCGAAGCTGAAGGTGCGGTCCTGCACGCCCTCCACGCCGGACGCGCCCTCGACGCCGTCCCAGTCCAGGTGGACGGTGATGTCGGTGTTCGCCTCCCAGTACGTCTCGGGGCGGCAGTCCAGGCGGGTGTCACCGAACCAGTGGCAGACGACCTCCTGGCCGCTGCTGGTGGTGATCTCCACGCCCTCCTCGACCTCGGCCTTGTTCGTGATCGCCGTGTCGAAGTTCAGCGAGACGGGCATGCCCACGCCGACCGTGGTGCCCTCCTCGGGGGTGAAGTACCCGATGAAGCTGTTCTCCGGGGAGATCGTGGTGAAGGTCCGCGTCTCGTGCGCCCTTCGGCCCTCGGAGTCGACGGCCCGCACCGACAGCTCGTACCGCCTGGCTCGTTCCAACTGGACGTTCGGGGCCCAACTGGTGTCGTTCTCCGCGAGGGTGCCCTCGACCTCCACGCCGGCCTCGACGTCGAGCAGCGACACCTCGTCCAGCGTGCCCTTGTCCACCGAGACCTGGACGTCGCTGTTGATCCCGACACGCTCCGCGCCGTCGTCGGGCGTGATGGATATCACTGCCTCCGAGACGTTGGCGTCCTCCGCGGCCTCGTCCGCGTCGGACTGGCTCGTCCCGCCGCCCTGGCCGGACCCGCCGTCGTCCTCGGCGTCGTCACCGCCGCCGCTGCACGCCGACAGCGCCAGAACCCCACTCAGCAGAGCCGCCACCGCGGTCAGGCGACGGCGTCCGCTCCGCATTGCCCTCATGTGCTCTCCAACTCCATCCCAACCCTGTCTTCCTGAAGAAGACATAAGGAGAGAACGCGATACGGCCACAACCGGTTCCACCCTAGGTGAATCCCTGCGGTGGACCGGAGGGATGGTCGTGTCTGCTGGCTCACACGGACGCCCCGGGCACCCCCGGCGGGGAGGCCCGGCTACGGGAAACCAGGGGCTGGGCACTGAGGGCTGAGCGCTGAGGGCTGAGCGCTGAGGGCTCACGAACCCGTGGGCTCACGGACGAAGGGACGAACGCGGCGCCGGACGTGCCGGCGCGGGCGTCCCTCCCGTCACTCCTCCTCGTCCTCCTGCTCCTCCTCGTACCAGGACGCGTCGGGGTCGTAGCGCGTGAGCTCGCTGCTCCACGATGCCTGCGCCAGCACCACGCCGGGCATCTCCCCGACCACGTCGACCGGGTCGACCAGGTACGCCACCGCCTCCGCGGGATCGTGGGCGACGTCACGGGCCGCCTGCTCCCGTTCGCTCGCGGGCATCTGCTCGTCGCCCGCGATCCGGGCCCAGGCGGCCCTGACCAGCTCGTCCTGGTCGTCGATCTCCAGCACCATCTCCACGCGGACCCGCACGTGGCGCCTGCTCGCGTCCTCGTCGGCGGGAACGAAGGGCTCGAAGGACCCGGAGGTCCCGGGGGACTCGTCGGTACTCATGACCCGGAGCGTAGAGCGCCTACCCGAGGGGACCGGTCACCGACTCGGCGGCGGCGACCAGCGCCCCGGAGCGGACGAACCGCTCGGCGGCCTCCAGGTCGGGGGTGAGGTACCGGTCCTCGCCGGGCCCGCCCACCCCCGCCGCCCGCGCCGCCCCGACGACCGCCACGGCCGCCGGCCCCGGCCGCATCCCCCGGGCCCGACCGCTCCCGGCGACCCGCAGCTCGACCGCGCGCGTGGCCGCGCACAGCTCCACGGCGACGACCCCGGTCAGCGCGTCCACCGCCCGCCGCAGCTTGCGCGCGGCCGACCAGCCCATCGACACGTGGTCCTCCTGCATCGCCGAGGACGGGATGGAGTCCACCGAGGCGGGCACCGCCAGCCGCTTCAGCTCGCTGACCAGCGCGGCCTGCGTGTACTGCGCGATCATCAGCCCGGAGTCCACGCCCGCGTCGCGCGCGAGGAACGGCGGCAGCCCGTGCGAGCGGTTGCGGTCCAGCAGGCGGTCGGTGCGGCGCTCGGTGATGGAGGCGAGGTCGGCGGCAGCGATGGCCAGGAAGTCGAGCACGTAGCCGAGGGGCGCGCCGTGGAAGTTGCCGTTGGACGCGACCGTGCGGTCGGGGCCCTCGCCGACCACGACGGGGTTGTCGACGGCGGCGGCGAGCTCCCGGGCGGCGACGGCGCGGGCGTGGGCGAGGGTGTCACGGCCGGCGCCGGCGACCTGCGGGGCACACCGCACCGAGTACGCGTCCTGCACGCGGGGGGCGTCGTCCTGGTGGTGGCCGGTCATGCCCGAACCCTCCAGCACCCGGCGCATGTTGGCCGCGCTCAGGGCCTGGCCCGGGTGCGGGCGCAGCGCGTTCAGCTCGGGGGCGAGGACACGGTCCGTGCCCAGCAGCGCCTCCAGGGTGAGGGCGGCGGTGACGTCGACGCTGGTCAGCAGCAGGCCCAGGTCCTCGCAGGCCAGCAGCAGCATGCCGAGCATGCCGTCAGTGCCGTTCAGCAGCGCGAGGCCCTCCTTCTCGCGCAGTTCGAGGGGGGCGATGCCGTGCCGTGCCAGCAGCTCACCGGCCGGCCGCGCCGCACCCGCGTCGGTCCCGTCGGACCCGCCCTGGCCGTCGGGCGCGGGGGTCGGGGCGGTCGGGGCGGTCGGGGCGTCCGAGGCCATCCCCTCGCCGAGGAGGGTGAGCGCGCAGTGCGCGAGCGGCGCCAGGTCGCCCGAGCAGCCGAGGGAGCCGTGCTCGGGGACGAACGGGGTGATGCCGGCGTTCAACACCGCCGCCATCGTCCGCGCCACCTCGGGCCGCACCCCGGTGTGGCCGGTGGCCAGGGTGCGCAGCCGCAGGAACATCAGCGCCCGCACCACCTCGCGCTCCAGGGGCGGACCGAGGCCGGCGGCGTGGGACCGGACGATGTTGCGTTGCAGCGCGACGCGCAGCTCCGGCGGGATGTGGCGGACGGCGAGGGCGCCGAAGCCGGTGGAGACCCCGTAGACCGGCTCCGGCCGGGCGGCCAGCTCGTCGATGGCGCGCCGGCTGGCGGCCATCGCGGCGAGGGCGTCCTCCGCCAGCTCGACGCGGGCGCCGCCCCGCGCGACGGCGACGACGTCCTCCGGCGTGGTGCCGGAGGCGCCCAGCGTGACCAGGGAGGCGTTCCGGTCCGGTGGCGACGGGGGGCGGGAGGAGGCGGAGGCGCGGTCGTGGGCGCTGTGGTGGGCGCTGTGGTGGGCGCTGTGGTGGGCGCTGTGGTGGGCGCGGTCGTGAGGGTCGTGCGTGTCTGGCATGCGGGGCAGCGTAGGTCCTACGGGCGCGGTGCGGGTGCGGTGGCCCGGCCGCGGAAGCGGCGGCGGTCGTCGCCGTCCGTCGGCGGTGGCGTCGGCGCGTCCGCCAGGGCCACCACCGCGTCGCGGGGACCGCCGCTGCCGGCCACCACGGGATCGACGGCTCCCTCGGCCTTCGCCCGGTACTGCGCGGCGTCGGCCAGCCGGAAGAGGCGGCGGGCGTTGAGCGGCGCGCCGATCGCCTCCCCGGTGGAGGCGACGCCGCACGCCACCCCGTCGGCCAGCCGCAGCTCGCGGGCGCGGCGGCACAGCTCGGCCGCGGCGCGCACCACGCGGTCCGCGGGCTGGCCGACCGCCAGCAGGCAGAACTCGTCGCCGCCCAGACGGGCGACCAGCGCGTCGTCGTCCAGCTGGGCGGCGCAGTCGGCGAGCACCTCGCCGACCCGCTCCAGCAGCTGGTCGCCGGCGGCGTGGCCGTAGGTGTCGTTGACGCGCTTGAGGCCGTTGACGTCGAAGACCACCAGGGTCACGGCGACGCCGGTGGCGCCGTGGAGCGCCGTGGCCTCGTCGAGCCGGGCGTCGACGGCGCGGCGGTTGGCCAGGCCGGTGAGGGGGTCGGTGAAGGCGAGGCGGCGCGCCTCGGCCAGCCGCTGCTGCTGGAGCAGTCCGGTGGCGATGACGGAGGCGAGCTGAGCGGCGAACTCGGTGTCCCGGGGGCCGAAGGGGGCGGCGGAGCCGGCCCGGACCACGCGCAGCTCGCCCCAGGGCTCCTCCCGCAGCACGATCGGGGCGACGACGACGCTCTCGGTGAGCTCCCCCGCCCCTCCGGCACCCGCCGCTCGGGCATCCGCCCCTCGGGCGCCCGCGTCTCCGGCACCCGCCTCTCGGGCACCCGCGTCGCCGGCGGTGGCGAGCTCCCGCACCCGCCCCCCGCTCGGTCCCCGACCCCGCGTCCGCCGCTCGCACACGGATATCGCGGCGAAGGAGCCCGCCAGGGCGCGGCGTGCCGGCTCGGCGGCGGCGTCCGCGACCTCCCCGGCCGTGGTGGCCCGTGCCGCGACGGCGGCCATGCGCTGCGCCAGCTCCACGACGACCCGCACCCGGTCCTCCGCCTCGCTCGCACCCTCGATCATGCGACCCAGGCTATGAGCGTTCGGCACGCTATGAGAGCTTCAGCTAGTCCCTGTCCCGTTCGCTGTATTATTCGCCGGCTTCGACCACGGGCCGGTCCACCGGCGGCGCCGGTGGGCTGACGGGCCAACGCGGCGGGCGCTTCTCGGCGAACGCGGCGACGCCCTCGACCCGGTCGGGTGAGAACGCCACCGTCCGCCACGCCGCGTCCTCCACCTCCAGCGCCTCCTCGACGCCCAGCCCGAAGCCGGTGCGCAGCGCCCGCTTGGCGGCGCGCAGCCCGAGGGGCGAGTTGGCCGCGACGCGGGCGGCCAGCTCCAGCGCCTCCGCCCGGTCCTCCCCCGGCTCGGTGACCCGGTCCACGAGGCCGAGGTCGAGCGCCTCGGCCGCCTCGACGCGCCGCGCCGTGAAGATCAGCTCCGCCGCCCGCGCCGCCCCGACGCGGCGGGGCAGCAGCACCGTGCCGCCGCCCCCGGGAATGACGCCCACGGACACCTCGGGCAGCCCCACCACGGCCGTCGCGTCGGCGACGATCAGGTCGCAGGAGAGCGCCAGCTCGTAGCCGCCGCCGAGCGCGAAGCCGTGGACGGCGGCGACGACGGGCATCGGCAGCTCCAGCACGCCGTTGAACGCGGCGCGCAGCAGGGTGCGCTGCCGCGCCAGCTCGGCGTCGTCGACGGCGTTGCGCTCCTTCAGGTCGGCGCCGACGCAGAACGCGCGGGGATGGGTGGAGGTGAGCACCACCGCCCGCACGGCGGGGTCGGCGGACAGGGCCGCGCAGGCGTCGGCGAGGTGTCCCGCCAGCTCCGTGGAGAGCGCGTTCATCGCGCGGTGCCGGTCCAGCACCAGCTCCGCCACGTGGTGCTCCGCGTCGAAGCGGACCGCGACCCACGCGCCGTACCGCCGTTCTGTCATGTCTGCCTCCGGGTGAGCAGCCAGGGTTCGACGATGCCGAGGCCCCTGACCGGTCGCTGGTAGAGGGGCTGGAGGGAGAAGCGGTACGCGGGGGCGCCGGACTCGCCGGGCTCACGGGCGTCGGCCGCCTTCTCCGACAGGGGCGCCAGCCCGGCCTCGGTGAGGTCGTCGCGCATCGCGCCGTCGACCATGACCATGTTCTTCGGCGCTATCGAGGTGAGGCGGCTGGCGAGGTTCACGGTGTTCCCGAAGACGTCGCCCATCCGGGTGGTCACGGTGCCGAAGGCGATGCCGACGCGCAGCTCGGGCATCATCGGGTCCGCCCCCAGCGTCTCCACCAGCCGCAGCCCGATCTCCGCCGCCCGGCCGGGGTCGTCGGCGGCGAACAGCACCTCGTCCCCGAGCGTCTTGATCAGCCGCCCGCCGTGGGCGGCGACCTGGTCGGCGGCCGTGGTCTCGAACGCCTCCACCAGCTCGCCCAGCTGCTCCTCCTCCAGCCGCCGCGTCAGCCGCGTGAAGCCGACCAGGTCCGCGAAGCCGACAGCCAGTCGACGGTCGACCATCTCGGCGTCGTCCTGGGCCTGCACCACCCGCCCGGCCGCCGCCGCGAGCTGCCGCCGCCAGACGTAGACCAGGAACTCCTCAAGCTCCGGCAGCAGCAGCTCGACCAGCGGATACGCGACCTCCGTGCGGGTCATGTCGGGCTCGGGCGGCTCGGTCAGGCCCTCCAGGAAGGAGTCGATCTGCCAGTCCGCGAGCCGCGCCGTCGTCTGGCCGGTGGAGCGCGCCACCTGCACGGCCATGCCCTCGCTCAGCAGCCCGGCCTCCACCAGGCCCGCCAGGCGGCGGAGGGCGAGCACGTCCGCCTCGGTGAGCGCCTTGGCCTGGCCTATGTCGGGGAAGCCCATGGCCCGCCAGAAGCGGGCCGCGAGCTCCATGGAGACGCCGGCGGCCCTGGCCGCCTGGAAGGGGGTGTACTGGCGCTCGGCGCCGATGATCAGCTGCTCCATCCGCAGCGGGATGGTGTCGTCGCCCTCCTCGCGGTCGCGGTCACGTCCGCGCTCGCGGTCACCGGCCGGGGTGGGCTCCTGGGAGGGCCCCGGCGGCTCGGCGGGCTCCGAGGGTTCAGGCTCCGAGGGTTCGGCGGGCTCCGAACGCCCCGAGCGCTCCGGGGTCGCCGACGGGGAACCCTGGGCGTGGGCGCCCTGGCCGGAGTCCTGAGCGGCGTCCCGGCCGCCGTCCGACGCCGGGCCGCGGTGCGGCGTCGCGCCCTCGGAGCGCGCCTGGGAGTGTGCTTCGGGGCGCTCCTCGGAACGCGGTGCGGGGCGCTGCTCCTCGGACACCGCGTGGGGCCGCGCCCCGGACGGCGCCACGGCCCGTCCGTGAGGCGGCGCCCCGGACGGCGCCTCCGCCCGTCGGCGGACGCCGTCCGGCCCCCGAGCCTGCCCGTCGCCCTCCGCCGTCACCGGCGGCGCGGCCCCGGGCTCGGGCCCGAGCGAACGCCTGTCGCCCGGCCTGGCATCAGCCACGGCCATCGCCTGCCTTCCAGCCGGCCTCCGGCGCGCTGGCCTCCCCTGTCGCCAGCCCGCCGACCGTCACCGCCGGAAGCGTGGTCCACACACTCACCAGGGCGGCAATCCCTCCGCTGCGCACTTCCCCAACCGTTCGCCTCACCGCGCTCGTCGCGCCGTTTCCTGGCCTAACCCTACGGCAGTGTGCCGTGCGTCACGCTTCACGGAGATGAACGATGTCAGCGGCCGCGACCGGGTGCCGCGCACCGTCGTCGGTCACGACGACGAGCCTGCCCTCGCCGTCCAACGCCGACGCCTCGCCCGTCAGCTCCTGCTCGCCGGGCAGCAGGGCCCTGACGCGGCGGCCGAGCGTGGCGCAGCCCGCCGCGTACGCCGACTGGATGCCGCTGATCGCCGGATCACCACCGCTGTCGGCCCAGCGGGAGTACCAGTCGGCGAGCGAGCGCAGCACCGCCCGCAGCAGCGGGTCGCGGTCGAGGTTCGCGGCGCCCGCCAGCGCCAGCGAGCCGGCCTGCGGCACGGGCAGCTCGTCCGCGCGCAGCGAGACGTTCAGCCCGACGCCGAGGACGACCGCCCGCGTCCCGTCGTAGGTCTCGGTGCGCTCGGCGAGTATGCCGCCGGCCTTCCGCTCCTCGCCGTCCACCCTCACCAGGAGGTCGTTGGGCCACTTCAGCGCCGTGTCGACGCCGGCGGCGCGGGAGAGCGCGCTGGCGGTGGCGACGCCGGCGAGCAGCGGCAGCCACCCCCAGTGGTCGCCGGGGACGTCGGGCTCCGGTTCGAGGAGGACGGAGAAGAACAGGCCGGAGCGCGGGGGCGCGCTCCACGAGCGTCCCAGCCGGCCGCGCCCGGCGGTCTGCTCCTCGGCGATCAGCACGGTGCCGGCGGTCGCCCTGCCCTCGCGGGCCGCGCCGACCAGGTCGGCGTTGGTCGAGCCGGTGGACTCGGTCACCTCCAGCCGGGTCCACAGGCTGTCGGGCCAGACGAGCGCGGAGCGCAGCAGCGCCGCGTTGAGCGGCGGCCGTCCGAGGTCGGACCAACGACTCCGGCTCGGGGGACGGCCGACGGTAGGCGTCATGTCTCCAGCCTAAGTCCGTGAGATCGCGCACGCCGCACCGCCCGGTGGCCCCCGCGCCGATAACCTACGCTGCGGTAGCCACCGCCCGACGACGCGTAGGGAGCTCGGCCCGTGACCGAACCGGACATCCACACCACCGCCGGCAAGATCGCGGACTTCCGGCGACGGGGGGAGGAGGCCACGCACGCCGGCTCGGCGCGGGCCGTGGAGAAGCAGCACGCGCGCGGCAAGCTGACGGCCAGGGAGCGCGTCGCGCTGCTGCTGGACGAGGGCTCGTTCACCGAGTTCGACGAGTTCGCCCGCCACCGCTCCGCCAGCTTCGGCCTGGAGAGGACCCGCCCCTACGGCGACGGCGTGGTGACCGGGCACGGCACGGTGGACGGCCGGCCGGTCTGCGTCTACTCGCAGGACTTCACCGTCTTCGGCGGCTCGTTGGGCGAGGTGTACGGCGAGAAGATCGTGAAGGTCATGGACTTCGCGCTGAAGACCGGCTGCCCCGTCATCGGCATCAACGACGGGGGCGGCGCCCGCATCCAGGAGGGCGTGGTGGCGCTGGGGCTCTTCGCGGAGATCTTCCGCCGCAACGTCCACGCCTCCGGGGTCGTGCCGCAGATCTCGTTGGTCATGGGCCCCTGCGCGGGCGGCGCGGTCTACTCCCCCGCCATCACGGACTTCACGGTGATGGTCGACCAGACCTCGCACATGTTCATCACGGGTCCCGACGTGATCAGGACGGTGACGGGCGAGGACGTCGGCTTCGAGGAGCTCGGCGGGGCCCGCACCCACAACACCCGCTCCGGCGTGGCCCACCACATGGCGGGCGACGAGAAGGACGCGATCGAGTACGTCAAGGCGCTGCTGTCCTACCTGCCGTCGAACAACCTCGCCGAGCCGCCCGTCTTCCCCGCCGAGGCGGACCTGTCGGAGGTGACCGACGACGACCGCCGGATGGACACGCTGGTCCCGGACTCCGACAACCACCCCTACGACATGCACGAGGTCGTCGAACACCTGCTGGACGACGGGGAGTTCCTGGAGACGCAGGCGATGTTCGCGCCGAACATCATCACGGGCTTCGGGCGTGTCGAGGGACAGTCGGTGGGGATCGTCGCCAACCAGCCGATGCAGTTCGCCGGCTGCCTCGACATCCACGCCTCGGAGAAGGCGGCCCGCTTCGTCCGCACCTGCGACGCGTTCAACGTCCCGGTCCTGACCTTCGTGGACGTCCCCGGCTTCCTGCCCGGCACGGAGCAGGAGTACAACGGCATCATCCGGCGCGGCGCGAAGCTGATCTACGCCTACGCGGAGGCGACGGTGCCGCTGGTCACCGTCATCACGCGGAAGGCGTTCGGCGGCGCGTACGACGTGATGGGGTCCAAGCACCTGGGGGCGGACGTCAACCTGGCCTGGCCCACGGCGCAGATCGCGGTCATGGGCGCCCAGGGCGCGGTCAACATCCTCCACCGGCGGCTGCTGGCCGCGATCGAGGACCCGGAGGAGCGGGAGGCCCGGCGCGCCCAGCTGACCCGGGAGTACGAGGACACGCTGCTCAACCCCTACGCCGCGGCGGAGCGCGGCTACGTGGACGCCGTGATCATGCCCTCGCACACCCGCCACCACGTGGTGCGCGCGCTGCGGGCGCTGCGCACGAAGCGGGAGCAGCTGCCGCCGCGCAAGCACGGCAACATCCCGCTGTGACCGCGGCCCTCGGCGTCCGACCCACGGGCCCGGCGGGCCCTGCACGCCCCACGGGCCGCTCAGGCCCCGCGGGCCGCTCGGGCCCTTCGGCCGCTCAGGCGGCGGCGTATCTGAGGTGGACCACGCCGGAGGCGAAGCGCCGCTCCTCCAGCAGGACGAGCGGCACGCGGGCGTCCTGCGGCAGGTACGGCAGGCCGCCGCCCACGATCACCGGCTGGACGTAGAGGTGGTACTCGTCGACCAGGCCGGCCCGGACCGCGTGGGCGGCGAGGGTGGGGCCGCCGATGACGAGGTCGGTGGAGGCCGACTCCTTCAGCCGCCGCACCTCCTCGGGGTCGAAGCGGCGCTCCAGCCGCGTCCGGCGCGTGGTGACCTCCGGCAGCGTCGAGGAGTACACGATCTTCTCCGCCGCCTGCCAGGACGTCGCGAAGTCCCGCGCCACCGGCGAGTGCTCGACCAGCTCGGCGTCGGTCTCCCACGCGGTCATCAACGCGTAGGTCCGGCGCCCGTAGAGATGGACGCCCATGCCGCGCTCCCGCTCGTTGATGAACGCGTGCACCTCCTCGTCCGGCTCCGCCCAGTCGAACGCGCCCTCCGCGTCCGCCGTGTACCCGTCGAGGGACGTGATGCCCGCGTAGACCAAACTGCCCATGACCACCGCTCCCGACCGTCTGACAGCCCCGAACCGTTCGTTCGTCCGTACGATAGGGGCAGGCACTGACAGGAGGCATCGTGATCCGAGTCGTCCGGGGGAATCCGACGCCTGAGGAGCTGGCCGCGGCCCTGGCCGTGGTGCAGGCGCGGGCCGCCGCCGCGGCGGCCGAGGGCGAGCCGCGGGGGTCCGTCGGGGGCGCCTCGGGCGCCGCTCCCGCCGCCTGGTCCGACCCGGCCCGCACCGTCCCGCGCGGCCTGCCCACCACGCCGGGCCCGAACGCCTGGCGGATGAGCTACCGACAGCTCTGACGCCCCACGGACAGCCCCTCGGGACGGCGCGTCTGAGTACCCCTACTCATGCGCGGTCGGCCCCGAACCGGCAGGATCGGACCATGCTCTGGTCCGATCTGCGCGAGAAGCCGAACGAGGAGGCGCGGGCCGCGCGCGCCATGTTGCACCGCGCCTGGTGGGTCCTGGCCGCCGCCGCGCTGGCGGCGTTCCTGCTGATCCGCTGAGCCGCCCCGACGGGCCGGGCGGCCTGGCGCCGGCCGCCGGGCCGTCGCTTCTCACCCAACTCTCATACGCGGCTCAGCCACGGCTCAGGGCGCGTTCCTAGCGTGCCCGCATGATTGTCACCTACCTACGGCGGGAGCTGCGCCGTCGGCGCCGGGCACAGCTCGTCATCGCGCTCGGGCTCGCCCTGGCCATCGCCCTGGTCGTCGTCGTCAACGCGGTCTCCTCCGGCATGCGCAAGGCCCAGGACGAGGTCCTGGAGTCGCTCTACGGCCTGGGCACCGACATGACGGTCTCCAGGGCGTTCCAGCCGGACGAGGACGGCGAGGGGAACCTGCGACGGGGCCCGCGCTTCGAGTTCGACGCCGAGGAGGGCGAGGAGCAGAGCAGGGACCAGCTGGTCGTCGACGGCTTCGAGACGCTCGACGCCGACCGCGTCGCGGAGATCGCCGGTATCGACGGCGTGGCGGGCGCGGCCGGCGGGCTGACGCTGCGCAACGTCTCGATCTCCGGCTCCTTCGTCCCCGGCCGGATCGCCGAGGGCGAGGGCGGTCCCGAGGACCCGGGCGGGTTCGGCGGCGCCGCCCCCGAGGAGGGCGGAGGCCGGGTCGAGGGCGGTGGCGCGGAGTTCGGCGTCGACGAGTTCTCGATCCTGGGGTCCGACGTGACCGCTCCCGAGCTGGGGCCGCTCAGCGGCGCGGAGATCACCGAGGGGCGGGGCTTCGCCACGGACGAGGCCGACGCCACCGTCGCCCTGCTCGACGCCGACTACGCGGCCAGCGAGGACCTCGGCGTCGGCGACACCCTCACCATCGCCGACACCGACTTCGAGATCGTCGGCCTCGTCGGCGCCGGCAGCGGCGACACGGCCACGGACGTCCACATACCGCTGGAGTGGGCCCAGACCCTGTCGGAGAACGAGGACCGCGTCACCGACGTCTACGTCCGGGCCAACGACTCGCAGCGGCTCGACGCGATCGAGACCGCCATCGTCGACCGGATCGCCGACGCCGAGGTCACCACCGCCGACGACCTCGCCGAGCAGGTGTCGGGCTCGCTGTCGACCGCCGCCGAGCTCGCCGACGGCGTGGGTCGCTGGCTGTCGTGGATCGTGCTGGGCACGTCCTTCGTCGTCGCCGGGATGCTGGCCTCCTCGGCCGTCAGCCGCCGGGTGCGGGAGTTCGGCACCCTGAAGGCGATGGGCTGGTCGCGGCGGCGGGTCACCGGGCAGGTGATGAGCGAGTCCCTGGTCACGGGCGTCGTCGGCGGCGCGGCGGGCCTCGGCCTCGGCCTGCTCGCCGCCTGGGTCGTGACCGTCGTCAGGCCCGGCCTCACGGCGGAGCTGACCGCGCCGGGCCTCGGCGGCGGCGGCGGCCTGCGTGTCCTCGGCCCCGGCGGCCCGAGCTCCCCGCCCGGCGGGGCGGACGCCGGTGGGCAGAGCGTCGACATCGGCCTGACGGCCCCGGTGAGCGTGAGCATGCTCGCCATCGCCGTCGGCCTCGCCGTGGCGGGCGGGCTCGTCGCGGGCTCCTTCGCCGCCTGGCGCGCCGCCCGTCTCCGCCCCGCCGACGCCCTGCGACGCGTCGCCTGACGCCCCGCCCCGGCCCCTCATCTCCCGCCCCATTCCTCGCGTTCGTAAGGAGACCACCCCATGTACGAACTCAGCGGCGTGACGAAGGTCTACCGCCGCGGCCGTGCCACCGTCACCGCGCTCGACGACGTCTCGTTGACCATCCCGACCGGCAGCCGCCTGGTCATCCAGGGGCCGACCGGCGGCGGCAAGTCGACGCTGCTCCAGCTCCTCGGCGGCCTCGACCGGGCCAGCGCCGGCAGCGTGACGCTCGACGGGACGGAGCTCGGCCGCCTGTCGGAGGCCCGGCTGACGCGGCTGCGCGCCGAGCGCGTCGGCTTCGTCTTCCAGGGCTTCCACCTCATCCCGACGCTGTCCGCGCAGGAGAACGTGGAGACCTCGCTGGTGCCGCTCGGGCTGCGTGCCGCGGAACGGCGGCGGCGGGCCAGGGAGGCGCTGGCCTCCGTCGGCCTGGCGGAACGCGCCGAGCACCTGCCCGCGGAGCTCTCCGGCGGCCAGCAGCAGCGTGTGGCGATCGCCCGCGCGCTGGCCAAGCGGCCCACGGTGCTGCTGGCGGACGAGCCCACTGGGAACCTCGACGAGTCGACCCGCGACGAGGTCATGGACGTCCTGGAGAAGCAGTGGCGTGAGCTGGAGCTGACGTTCGTCATGGTGACCCACGACAGCGCGGTGGCCCGCCGGGCGGAGCGGGTCGCGCGCATCACCCAGGGGAGGATCCGGGTGACCGAGCAGGCCGCCTGACCCGCCACCCCGCCCGGCCGGTCGCGCGCCGGCCAGCCGCCTCGTTCCACCGGCGGCGCGGTCCGGGCCGCCGGGTCGCTACGCTCGCGGGCATGAGCGTCCAGCCCGACACCCCCGCACCCACGCCGTCCCCGGCCTCACCGGCGTCGCCGGCCTCACCGGACTCGCCCGCGGCCCGGCGGCGTCTCGTCCTGGCCTCCGCCTCGCCCGCCCGGCTGGGCCTGCTGCGGCAGGCGGGCCTCGCGCCCGAGGTCGTGGTCAGCGGCGTGGACGAGGAGGCCCTGACCACGCCCGCGCACACGCCGAGCGAGGTGGCGCTGCTGCTGGCGCGGGCCAAGGCCGCCGCCGTGGCCGAGCGGCCCGAGGCCGCGGGGGCGCTCGTCGTCGGCTGCGACTCGGTGCTGGACATCGACGGCGTGGCGCTGGGCAAGCCGGCGGACGCCGAGGAGGCCACGGCCCGCTGGAAGGCGATGCGCGGCCGGTCGGGGGTGCTGCGCACCGGCCACTGCGTGATCGACGTGGCGGGGGGCGGCGCCGAGGCGGCGGCCGTGGCGGCGACGACCGTGCGTTTCGGGGAGCCGAGCGACGCGGAGGTCGCCGCCTACGTGGCGAGCGGCGAACCGCTCCACGTGGCGGGCGCGTTCACGCTCGACGGCCGGTCCGCGCCGTTCGTCGAGGGCATCGACGGCGACGCGGGCACGGTGATCGGGATCTCCCTGCCGCTGCTGCGGCGGCTCCTGGCCGAGTTGGGGGTCTCGATCACCGAGCTGTGGTCCGAGCCGTCCTGAGCCACCGGCTCACGGGACCGCGCCCGGCGCGGCGCCGGGGCCGGGCGGCGCCGTCGCCGGGGCGCCCGCGGGTCCCGCCGCCGGCCCCGCCGCGGCGGGCGGCGGCCCGGCGGCGTCGGCGGGCGGGTACAGCGCCAACACCAGCATGACGAGGCAGAAGACGGTGATGAGCGCGACGAACGCGGCCCAGCCCACGAGGCCGACGACGACGCTGGCGAGCACGGCGTGCAGCACGGCCGCCGCCACGAGCAGCACCCGCACCAGGCGGCCCGGGGGCCGGTCGGTGACGCAGACGCGCGCCAGCACCGCGCCGCAGGCGAGCAGGAACGCCGCGAGCAGGCCGCCCGCCGTCCACGTCGTGACGCTCATCGCCGTCGGGGAGAGGCCGGCCACCGACATGCTCTGCCGGTCCACCGCCAGACCAAGGATCAGGTGCACCATGCCGAGCGCGAGCGCACCGCCGATGAGAACGACTGCCGTGAGAGCTGCCACGCTTCGTCTGCCCCGGTTCACGCCGCGCACGCTACTGCCGAGTAAGGACCTCGGCAAGCCCCTGGGAGCCACCAGTTGCTGACTCGTGCGTGCGCGGGCGCGAGCGCAAAGAATGCGCCGCCTTGTTATCGGGTTCCCACAAGGCTTGCTGGGACGTCGTGGGTCGGACGCCCGGAGTTTACCGAGGGCGTCTCCAACCTCAAGGCAAACGCAATCCTGGCGCGTACCTTGGAAACGCAAGGCCACCAGCGGATCACGACGCCACCACGCGCCCCCTGACGACCGCTCCTCCCCTCACCGAGGGGTCCCGCGTGGGCGAGGTCACCCATGTGGGCGACTCGTTGCGTGGTGTCGCCAGTACCTAAACTCGGCTTGTTCCGAGGAGGGAGCCACTGTGCATAAGGTGCTCATCGCCAACCGCGGCGAAATCGCGGTGCGGGTCGCCCGGGCGTGCCGGGACGCGGGGCTTGCCAGCGTCGCGGTGTACGCAGATCCGGATCGGGACGCCGTGCACGTCCGGGCAGCCGACGAGGCGTTCGCCCTGGGCGGTGACACACCGGCGACCAGCTATCTGGACTTCGAGAAGGTTCTCAAGGCAGCCGCCGACTCAGGCGCGGACGCCATCCACCCCGGCTACGGATTCCTGTCGGAGAACGCGGAGTTCGCCCAGGCCGTGACCGACGCGGGGCTGACCTGGATCGGCCCGCCGCCGGCGGCCATCCGCGCCCTCGGCGACAAGGTCGCCGCCCGGCACATCGCGCAGCGGGCCGGCGCCCCGCTCGTCGCCGGCACGACCGACCCGGTGAGCGGGTCGGACGAGGTGGTGGCGTTCGCCCGGGAGCACGGGCTGCCGATCGCCATCAAGGCGGCCTTCGGCGGCGGCGGCCGCGGCCTGAAGGTGGCCCGCTCGCTGGAGGAGATCCCCGAACTGTACGACTCGGCGGTGCGTGAGGCGGAGGTCTCGTTCGGCCGGGGCGAGTGCTTCGTGGAGCGGTACCTGGACCGGCCCCGGCACGTCGAGACGCAGTGCCTGGCCGACCAGCACGGCACCGTGGTGGTGGTCTCCACCCGCGACTGCTCGCTCCAGCGACGCCACCAGAAGCTGGTCGAGGAGGCGCCCGCGCCGTACCTGAGCGAGGCGCAGAACGCCGAGCTGTACCGGGCCTCGAAGGCGATCCTGAAGGAGGCCGGCTATGTGGGCGCCGGCACCTGCGAGTTCCTCGTCGGCCAGGACGGCACCATCTCCTTCCTGGAGGTCAACACCCGCCTCCAGGTGGAGCACCCGGTGTCCGAGGAGATCACGGGCCTGGACCTGGTGCGCGAGCAGTTCCGCATCGCCGACGGCGAGGCCCTCGGGTACGACGACCCGCCGGCGCGCGGCCACTCCTTCGAGTTCCGGATCAACGGCGAGGACCCGGGGCGGAACTTCCTGCCGGCGCCCGGCACGGTGACGACCTTCGCGCCGCCGTCCGGACCCGGCGTGCGGCTGGACGCGGGCGTCGAGTCCGGCTCCGTGATCGGCCCCGCCTGGGACTCCCTGCTCGCCAAGCTGATCGTCACGGGCGCGGACCGGGAGCAGGCGCTGCGGCGCGCGGCGCGCGCCCTGGCGGAGTTCCAGGTGGAGGGCATGGCCACCGCGCTGCCGTTCCACCGGCTGGTGGTCCGTGACCCGGCGTTCGCGCCGGAGGTGTCCGACCGGGCCGGTGAGCCGTTCAGCGTGCACACGCGGTGGATCGAGACGGAGTTCACGGGGCGGATCGAGCCCTTCGGCGGCGCGGGCGAGAGCGAGGACGGCGACGAGGGCTCCGGCCAGCGCGAGACCGTCGTCGTCGAGGTCGGCGGCAAGCGGCTGGAGGTCTCCCTGCCGGCCACGCTCGCGATGCCGCTCGCCCGTGCGGCGGTCGCCGGCGGCGCCAGGCCGGCCAGGCGGCGGGCGGGCGCCGGGCGACGCGGCGTGAGCGCGGCGTCGGGCGACTCGCTGGCCTCGCCGATGCAGGGCACCGTGGTCAAGGTCGCGGTGACCGAGGGCCAGGAGGTCTCCGAGGGCGACCTGGTGGTGGTGCTGGAGGCGATGAAGATGGAGCAGCCCATCAACGCCCACCGCTCCGGCACGGTCACCGGCCTGACGGCCGAGGTCGGCGGCACCCTGTCGGCCGGCGCCGTCATCTGCGAGATCAAGGAGGCGTAGCGTCGGTCCCGGCGCCGCCGCGCTCGGCGGGGCGGCGTCGGGCCCGACACGGAGCTCGACTCGGGACGCGGACTCGGGACGGGATCCAGGACACCGACCCGGGACTCGACCCCGGCTGGGTTCGGGCTCGCGCCGGGCTCGCGCCGGGTGGGACCCGCGCTCGACCCGACGCGTCGTCCAGCGCCGGGCCCGGCGGGCCCGGCGTCGGCGCGTCGTTCCCCGTTCCCCGTTCTCCCGGGCCGTCCGGCTCTCCCCTCCCGTGCCCCGCCACGGCGGCCGCCCCGGCGAGGAAGAGCCGGACCGGGCTCACCGCAGCCGGGCCGCCGCGCTCCGCGGATGCGGGGTGACCCGCGGCCCCGGGAGGGGCAGCTCACGGCGGGGCGGTGCCTCGGCTCCCGGGGGCGGCCCCGCGAGGCCCCCCTGACCCGGCTTGGCACCGCCGGGCGGGCCGTGGCCGTGCCCGCTCCCCTGCCCGGCCACCGAGATCCGCATCCCGTGGTCGGCCAGGAGCTCCAGCTGGGTCGCCGCCCGGTCGCACTCGGGCGGCGGCTGGTCGGTGACGAGGTGGGAGATCATCTCCGTGGGCACCGTCTGGAACATCGTGTCCGTGCCCAGCTTCGTGTGGTCGGCCAGCACCACGACCTCGGCCGCCGCGCGCACCAGCGCCCGGTCCACGCTGGCGGAGAGCATGTTGGAGGTGGACAGGCCACGGTCCGCGGTGAGGCCGGCGCCGGAGATGAAGGCCCGGCTCACCCGCAGGCCGTGCAGCGCCTGCTCGGCGCCGCTGCCCACGAGGGCGTAGTTGGAGCCCCGCAGCGTGCCGCCGGTCATCACCACCTCGACGCGGTTGGCGTGGGCCAGCGCCTGGGCGACGAGCAGCGAGTTCGTCACCACCGTGAGGCCGGGAACCCTGGCCAGGCGGCGGGCCAGCTCCTGCGTGGTGGTGCCGGCGCCGACCACGACGGCCTCGCCGTCCTGGACCAGCCCCGCGGCCAGTTCGGCGATCGCGGCCTTCTCCGCCGTGGCGGCCATCGCCCGTTGCGGGAAGCCGGACTCGCGGGTGAAGCCGCCGGGCAGCACCGCGCCGCCGTGTCTGCGGTCGAGCAGCCCTTCGGCCTCCAGCGCACGGACGTCACGCCGCACGGTCACTTCTGAGGTCTGGACAACGCGGGCCAACTCGCGCAGGGACACTGCGCCGTTGGCCCGCACCATTTCGAGAATCATCTGACGACGTTCTGCAGCGAACACGGAACCGACAGTAACCCCAACGACCGTCTGGTTTCATCAGGTTGCGGGGAATTACCGAAGTTGATGCACGCACGCCCCCGGCGTGATAAGGCACGCGAGCGCCGGCGCGTGATCCCCGCGCTGACCAGTGCCTACTGGACCTCGGCCGTCTTCGGGGTATGGAGCTGGCGGGCCGCCTCGGCGATCGAGCCGGACAGAGACGGGTACACGGTGAACGCTTTTGCGATCTGTTCCACCGTCAGAGAGTTGTCCACCGCGATCGAAATCGGATGGATGAGCTCGCTGGCCCGCGGGGAGACCACGACCCCGCCCACCACGATCCCCGTGCCGGGCCGGGCGAACAGCTTCACGAAGCCGTCCCGCACGCCCTGCATCTTCGCCCGCGGGTTGCGCAGCAGCGGCAGCTTCACCACCCGCGCGTCGATCCGTCCCTCGTCGACGTCGGCCTGGCTGAACCCGACGGTCGCGATCTCCGGGTCGGTGAAGACGTTCGCCGAGACGGTGTTCAGGTTCAGCGGCGCCACCGACTCGCCCAGGAAGTGGTACATGGCGATCCGCCCCTGCATCGCGGCGACGGAGGCGAGCGCGAACACGCCCGTGCAGTCACCCGCCGCGTAGACGCCGGGGGCGGAGGTGCGGGACACCTTGTCGGTGACGATGTGGCCGCCGTCGGTCAGCCTGACGCCCGCCTCGGCCAGGCCCATGTCCGCGGTGTTCGGCACCGCGCCGACCGCCATCAGGCAGTGCGTGCCCGTCACGGTCCGCCCGTCGCTGAGCGTCACCTCGACGCGGTTCCCGACGCGCTTGGCCGCCGCCGCCCGGGAGCGGGAGAGCACGTTCATCCCGCGCCGGCGGAAGACGTCCTCCAGCACCGCCGCGGCGTCCGGGTCCTCCCCCGGCAGCACCCGGTCCCGCGAGGAGACCAGCGTGACGCGCGAGCCCAGCGCCTGGTACGCGCCGGCGAACTCCGCGCCCGTCACGCCCGAGCCGACCACGATCAGCTCCTCGGGCAGCTCGCCGAGGTCGTAGACCTGCGTCCAGGTCAGGATCCGCTCGCCGTCGGGACGGGCGTCCGGGATCTCGCGCGGGTGGCCCCCGGTGGCGATCAGCACGCCGTCCGCCACCAGCTCCCGCGTCTGTCCCGCCACGCCGTCCACGTCGAGGACGCGCACCTGCCGCGCACCGTCGGACGCCTGGCCCGGGGCCAGCTGGCCGCGCCCACGCACCACCTTCACGCCGGCGCGGGTGACGGCGCCCGTGATGTCCTGCGACTGGGCCAGTGCCAGCCGCTTGACCCGGCGGTTGACCTTGCCCAGGTCCACCTGTATGCCGCGCACCTGGTCACCGACGCCGTCGCCGTCGAAGTCGAGTTCGATCCCGAGCTCCTCGCGGGAGGAGTCGAAACCGGTCATCACCTCGGCCGTGGCGATCAGGGTCTTGGACGGGACGCAGTCCGTCAGCACCGAGGCGCCGCCCAGGCCGTCGCGGTCCACGACGGTCACCTCCGCGCCCAGCTGCGCGGCGACCAGCGCCGCCTCGTACCCGCCGGGCCCGCCGCCGATGATCACGATCCGAGTCACTCCTCCAGTGTCCCTTACGCCCGGAACGATCTTCCGCCCGCCCCTTCCGGCGCAGCGGGGTGACCCAGCCGGACGGCGGAGCGCACCGGCACCGGACGGCCCAACCGAGCACCGCCGCCCCTCCCGTACGCTCAGGGGCATGTCGCTCTACGCCGCATACGCCGGAAACCTGGACCCCCGGCTGATGTCCCGCCGCGCCCCGCACTCGCCGCTGCGTGGCACCGGATGGCTCACCGGATGGCGGCTCACCTTCGGCGGTGAGGAGATGGGGTGGGAGGGCGCGCTGGCCACGCTCGTGGAGTCGCCACCGTCACCGCACGCGCCCGCCGAGCAGGTCTTCGTCGCGCTCTACGACATCGCGCCGATGGACGAGGAGGCGCTGGACCGCTGGGAGGGCGTGGGCATGGGCGTCTACCGCCGCACCCGGGTCCGCGTCGCCACGCTCGACGGCGACGTCCCGGCCTGGGTGTACGTGCTCAACGGCTACGAGGGCGGCCTGCCCTCCGCCCGCTACCTCGGCGAGATCGCCGACGCGGCCGAGTCGGCCGGCGCCCCGCACGACTACGTGATGGAACTCCGCAAGCGGCCCTGTTAGGACACGTCGCGATCCCGTGGAACGTCCGCGGAGTGGAGGGCTTCTACGCGCGTAGGACGCAACCGGTTAGGCTCAGCGCGTGAACCCATCAGAGAACGAGCCCCCGGTTCCCCACCGGACCCCTGACGCGGCCGCCGCCGCCCGTCGGCTGCGGGAGTTGACAGGCGTCGACAGCCACGACGTAGCCCTCGTCATGGGCTCCGGCTGGGTCCCCGCGGCCGAGGCGCTCGGCGAGCCGCAGCACGAACTCCGCTTCACGGACCTGCCGGGCTTCCCCCCACCCACCGTCGAGGGCCACGCGGGTCTGCTCCGCTCCTACCGGAGGGGCGAGCGCAACGTGTTGGTCTTCCTGGGGCGCACCCACTTCTACGAGCAGCGCGACGTCACCGCCGTGGCGCACGGCGTGCGGACCGCCGTCGCCGCGGGCTGCAAGACGATCGTGCTCACCAACGGCTGCGGCGGCCTGCGCGAGGGCATGCACGTGGGGCAGCCGGTCCTCATCAGCGACCACATCAACCTCACGGGCGCCTCCCCCATTCGCGGCCCCCGCTTCGTCGACCTGACGGACCTGTACTCCCCCCGGCTGCGCGCGCTGTGCACCGAGGTCGACCCCACCCTGGAGGAGGGGGTCTACGTGCAGTTCCCCGGACCGCACTACGAGACGCCGGCCGAGATCCGCATGGTGCGGGCCATCGGCGGACACCTCGTGGGCATGTCCACGGTGCTGGAGGCGATTGCCGCGCGCGAGGCGGGCGCGGAGGTGCTTGGCATCTCCCTGGTGACCAACCTCGCCGCCGGCCTGACGGGCGAGCCTCTCAACCACGAGGAGGTCCTCCAGGCGGGCCGCGACTCCGCCGCCCGCATGGGCACCCTGCTCGCCCGCGTCCTGGCCCGCATCTGACGGAAGGTGCTGTGAGGTGACCGATCCGACCGACGTGACCGACCACGACCTGCTCGACCGGGCCCGCGCGTGGCTGGCCGAGGACCCCGACCCCGACACCCGCGCCGAACTGGCGGCGCTGCTCGACGCCGGCGACACCGCCGCGCTCGCCGAGCGGTTCTCGGGAACGCTGGAGTTCGGCACGGCGGGGCTGCGCGGCGAGATGGGCGCGGGCCCGATGCGGATGAACCGCGCCGTCGTCATCAGAGCCGCCGCCGGCCTCGCCGCGTACCTGCGGGCGCGCGGCGAGGCCGGGCTCGTCGTCGTCGGGTACGACGCCCGGCACCGCAGCGCCGACTTCGCCCGCGACACCGCCGCCGTCGTCACCGGCGCGGGCGGCGGGCTGCGGGCGGCGCTGCTGCCGGGACCGCTGCCCACGCCCGTGCTGGCGTTCGCCGTCCGCCACCTGGGCGCGGTGGCCGGCGTGGCCGTGACCGCCAGCCACAACCCACCGCGCGACAACGGCTACAAGGTCTACCTCGGCGACGGCAGCCAGATCGTGCCCCCGGCCGACGCGGAGATCGCCGCCGAGATCGCCGCCGTGGGGCCGCTGGCCGGGGTGCCACGGCCGGAGGAGGGCTGGGACGTCCTCGGCGAGGAGATCGTCGAGGCTTACCTGACCCGCAGCGGGGCGGCGCTCACCCCCGGCTCCGCCCGCACCACCACCGCCGTCTACACGCCGCTGCACGGCGTGGGCCACGCCGTGCTCACCCGGGCCTTCGCCCGTGCCGGCTTCCCCACGCCCACCCCGGTGGTGGCCCAGGCCGAGCCCGACCCGGACTTCCCCACCGTCGCCTTCCCGAACCCGGAAGAGCCCGGCGCGATGGACCTGGCGCTGGCCGCCGCCGAGGCCGCCCGCCCCAGGCCCGACCTGGTGATCGCCAACGACCCCGACGCGGACCGCTGCGCGGTCGGCGTCCCCGACCCGCGGGCGCCCGGCGGCTGGCGGATGCTGCGGGGCGACGAGCTCGGCGCGCTGCTCGCGAGTCACCTCGTCCGCAAGGGCCTGCGGGGCACCTTCGCCACCTCGATCGTCTCCTCCTCCCTGGTCGGCAGGATCGCCACCGCCGCGGGCCTGCCGTACGAGGAGACCCTCACCGGCTTCAAGTGGCTCGCCCGCGTCCCCGGTCTCGCCTTCGCCTACGAGGAGGCCCTGGGCTACTGCGTCGACCCGGGCGGCGTCCGGGACAAGGACGGCATCACCGCCGCCCTGCTCGTGGCCGAGCTCGCGGCCGAGCTGAAGGAGACCGACCGCACCCTCGGCGGGCTGCTCGACGCGCTGGCCCTCGCGCACGGCCTCCACGCGACCGACCAGCTCTCGCTCCGCGTCACGGACCTCTCCCGGCTCACCGCGATCATGGACCGGCTGCGCGCCGAGCCGCCGGCCGAGCTCGCCGGCCGCCCCGTCACCGCCAGCGAGGATCTGCTCGACGGCCTCGACGGGCTGCCGCCCACCAACGCGCTGCGCTTCCGCACCGAGGCCGCCCGCGTGATCGTCCGCCCCAGCGGCACCGAGCCCAAACTCAAGTGCTACCTGGAGACGGTGGTCCCGGTGCCCACCGCCGCCGCGCTACCGGACGCGCGCGAGGAGGCCGCGGCGGCGCTGGCGGCGCTCAGGGAGCACCTGGCCGCGCTGCTGGAGGGCTGAGGACGGAGCACGCCACGCCCGGGGACGGTCCGGACCGCCCCCGGGTGGCCGGGGTGGCCGTGTGCCGCCTGGCGGGGCCCCGTCAGGCGGTCGCCCACAGCAGCGCGAGGCCGACGGCGCCGACGACGAGCGGCGCCAGGATCTCGTACGACCAGCGGACCGTGACCGGCCCCTGCGCGGCCTCGTCCTCGCCGTGCTTCTCGGCGAGGCCGCGCAGCTCGGCGATGGCCGCGTCCGAGGGCGCGGTCTTCTCCCGCTCGTCCTCCGGGTCGAAGCCACCGCCACCGATGCCGAACATCCCGCCACGCGGCGACTCACCGCGGGCGAGCCGGTCGTTGTGCCGGTTGGCGCGGTTCCGGGCGCGCAACGAGACCGGGATGGACCACATCTGGTACGTGCTGCCGTCGGCGACCAGCTCGCAGGAGTACCGCGCCCGGATGGTCTCCACGGTGCTCCACGGGGCGATGATCGTGCGGAACGGGTTCCGCACGCGAAGCCGCTCGTCTCCCGCGAAGACCGCCGGCCGCAGGGTGAAGGCCACCACCAGCGGCACCGCGAAGAGCAGCGCGGCCAGCGCCGTGACGGGCGTGCGCCCCTCGCCGCGCAGCATCGCGTCCCCGCCCAGCCAGCCCGCGAGGCCGAGCAGCAGCACCCCCGCGACGAGCGCGGACCCGGAGCGGTAGCAGCGGTCGGCGTACTTCTCGGGCTCACCAGTCATGCTTCCGATTCTGCCGGACGCCCCGACGAGGCGGCACGCGCCGTCGGGCCCCGCGGGCAGCGTGCCTCCTCTCCGGGCGGTTCCGAGCGACTTCGAGCGACGTCCGTTGTCCGACGTCAGTCGGGGCGTGGGGGTGGGGGGAGGAA